>JANTGF010000011.1 GCA_024763075.1 Bacteroidales bacterium
ATGCCAAGCTTCATTCCTTCTTTCCGGCAGGCGTTTGCCAGCTCTTTTACTACATCCCCTTTTCCGTTTTTCCAGGGACTGTTTTTAACGGAGTGTTCCGTATATTTGCTGGGCCATAAGCAAAAACCATCATGATGTTTGGCCGTAAGAATAATAAGTTTCATGCCAGCATCCTTACAGGTTCTTACCCACTGTCCGGCATCCAGTTTTTCCGGATTGAAAAGTTTTGGGTCTTCTTTACCGTCTCCCCATTCCCTGTTGGTAAAAGTGTTGATGCCAAAGTGGAGAAAGCCGATCAGCTCCATTTTTTGCCAGGTCAGTTGTCTATCGGAGGGAGTCAGCTTGGCAGCTTTCCGAATGATTTCTTCTTTTGAATCGCCCGGTAATATTTCCACATAATTTTTAGACCCTGTAGTCTGTCCGCTAAGCTTTTCATTTTTTATATACCCTGATAAGATGAAAACAAAGAGTAAGAAAAAAAAGTATTTTTTTCTTGCCAACAACAGACTGTAGATTTTATTCATGTTTTATTTATTTTAATGGATATTTGTATTTTCTCTAAGCCTGGTTCCCCTCATAATAAAATAAAAAGGTATTTAAAATTCATAATTCAGATAATTTGAACTTACCGGGTAAATTTTAACAACTGATCATTTTGATCTCCATATCCCTTAAGTAGTAATCTTTCAGGATAAACCTCAATGATGCCACAGGAAGTTTCTGACTGGGCTTCCACTAAGCCTTTCAGTGTCAGATAATGAATTTCCCCGGCTTTTTCATAACCACCTTCATGATGATGTCCTGCGATCCAGGCAACCACACTTTTATGTGAATTTAAAAGTTCCAGCACTTCTCTGTTATTCCATAACTGGGTACCGTTCTCCGGTAATAAAGGCCAATGACAAAAAATGATTACTTTTTGATTTTTATGATCGGAATTATTTAATTTTTTATCCAGCCATTTTAGCTGCATGTCGCCAATGCCTCCATTCCAGTCATATGCATTGTTTGATTTTTTCTTTTTCATTTCTTCAAGATGGGCCATGGCATTCTTGTATTGTGCGGAGCCTTTTTTATGGGCAAAAGTACTCACATCCGTTCCGTCCAATAAAATAAAACGATATGTTCCAGCCTCAAAATCAAAGTACCCTTTTTTATTGTTCAGTTGTTTTTTGACTTTTCTTTTGAAGCGATCTTCCATCGAAAAATCATGATTTCCTGGTACATTATATACCGGGAACTGTAATTTTTTCAATATTGCCAGGGGTTTGTCAAAACTATTGTAGTCACGGTCAATCATATCTCCCAGGGTGATGGTAAAAGAAAGCTCATGTTTATTGAATATATGAATACAGGTATCAAGTTTTTGTAAGGAACCCCTGTAATCCCGTTTTCCGGCTTTTTCTGCATCCGCATATTGTATGTCGGCTACCACACCAAATGAAAATATTTTTTCCCCCGGAATTCGATGATCTTGTGAAACCTCTTGCGATGAAATAATTTGTGAGGTGACAGAAAAGATAAGAATGGAAAGGATACACCGGATAAACTTCATATATTTTTACAAATGGTTAATTTCAGATTTTAAAATTAATCAATTTATCATAAAATGTTGTACCATTCTGGAATTTTCATCGATATAATTCGGATATTGTTAGTTTGACTATTCGCAGATATGTATTCCGGGTAAAAAGAATAAATAATACCTGAAGCATCGCAATAAACTTTGTTTATTGGTTAAAATAATGGTTGTTTCCGAAGTATAATTTGAGGTATTTCGCTGATGATTAATAGAACTTTCGTTTTTTTCTATTCATCATCTGGTTTTTTATACATAGTACCAGTCCGTATGTTTGTTTTTAGAAAAAAATTTCTGCTTATCTTTTTTGCAACTTTTTCAATGTTAAGTTGTACTAAGAAAGCATCAGAATATAAGCCCGGGACCTATATTAGAAACTGGCTGATACTTGGCCCTTTTCCAAATTGTGAAAATTGTGGTACCGAAAATTATAAGCATGGCAAAAATTGTACAGGGTTTTATACGGACTACCTGAAATCTGCTGGTGGTGAGAAAAACCTTATTCCGGAACCCGGGATGAAAATTGATTCTCCCAAACCGGGATTGAACAGGGAATGGTTTACTTACCAAAGCAAAACCGATAAGATTCCCCTGGCAGAGCTCATGAACCCTAAAGATATGGTGATAGCTTATGCTTTCACTCAAATAAAATCTCCTAAGGACCAGAAAGCAATTCTTGCTCTTGGTAGTAATGATGGCGTACAGGTATTCCTGAACGGGGAGAAGGTACACGAGAACCATCCTGAAAACGGTCGCTGGCTACAGGCAGATAATGATTATGTTCCGGTTGAATTAAAAAATGGATTAAACAGGCTGATGCTTAAAATAGATCAGGGAACCGGAGATTTTGGTTTCATTGCCCGGTTTCTGGATTACGATTCGTTGGTAACCAATATCCGGAATGATGTGGATTCTTATAGTAAACTAAAAGTTGTTGCATTGGGAGATACCTTGATCGCAAATTTTGGATCAGACAATAAAATTTCCGTATTAAATCCTAATGCCAAGGTTGCCATTGAATTTATTCATGAAAAGGAAGGGAAAGTCATTGAAAAACAAACAATCCCCGGGGAAGATGTCAGCTTAAATCTAAAAAATATACCCAATGGATTTATTACTATTAAAGCTGTCTTTCCGGATAGTAAAGGCGAACTGATTACCTCTCAAATCAGGTATTTCAAGGGCAAATTAAAACGGCATCTCCTGCCTGAAAGACTAGGTAAGGATCGGGTAGTCTTGTCCAAAAAAGGCAAACCAGTGTTTCCGGTTGGTACCTACGGTGCACCTGTATCGGATTACAAATTATTGAAAGAAACAGGCTATAATTTTGTAGTGGGCTCACCTTCGGACCTGGATGCTGCCTATGATGCAGGATTGATGGTCTCTGTTCATATAAATGGCAATGATATCAAGGCTGCCAGGGATACAATTACAAAGTATAAGGATCATCCTGCCGTTTTATGCTGGATGATGTATGATGAACCGGGTTATAACCGTGCTGATTTATTGCATATATATAATTTATACAATGCTGTTTATGAGGCTGATCCCATTCATCCGTCCTATCTGGTGATAACAACCCCAACCGTTTATGAATCATTTGGCCGTTTGTGTGATGTACTTGCCGTGGATACTTACCCGGTAACAAATGGAAAGATTACCGATGTGGGAGATAATATTGCTTTGGCTTATCACCGGATAGATGATAATCAGCCGGTCTGGCACTGCGGGCAAATGTTTAATTGGCCCGAACAGAGAAGGCCTAATCCTCAGGAACATCGCTTCATGACCTATCTTTCTATTATTGAAGGGGCAAAAGGTGTGCTGTGGTATACCTATAAAGGTTATGGGCAATATTTACCAGAGGATGACCCGGAACTCTGGAATGCACAAAAAAGGATTTTAGCCGAATTAAATCAACTGGCTCCACTGATTTTAGCGCCTGGATTCGGAAAACCCGCTCTGATGGTTAATGAAAATAAGAATATTCGTGCCATCATAAAAGAGGGACCTTCAGGGACATACCTGATTGCCGCAAATAAATCAAAAAAAGATACCTTTGTTCCTGAATTTAAATTAGGAGAAGATTTTAATAGTAGAGTGGAAGTTTTTGGAGAAAACAGAAAAGCGGTTGTTATAAATAATATTTTGAAGGATGAGTTTAAACCTTTGGATGTTCATATTTACAGACTTAATTAATACACAATTAAAATATAGAAAAAATGAGTAAATTTCAGGTAATTACACCCGTTGATGGAAGTGTTTATGCCGAATGTCAGTTACACACTCCTTCAGATATTGATAACGCACTAAGCCTGGCAGGAAAGGCTCAAAAAGAATGGAGAAACCTTTCTGTAGCAGAGAGAAAACCTTACATTGAAAAGTTTATCGAAGCGTTCCGGGGGATGACTGACAGGATCAGTGAGGAATTGAGCTGGCAGATGGGTCGGCCCATCAGTCATTCACCGTTTGAGGTTAGAGGAACCATTGAACGGACCACAGGAATGCTTGATCTGGCTGAGAAATCACTTGCAGATGTATTGGTGGATGAGATTTCCGGCTTTAACCGCTATATTAAAAAGGAACCACTGGGAACTGTTTTTGTCATTCCTGCATGGAATTACCCTTATCTTATTGCCATTAATACCATTGTTCCGGCCCTGCTTGCCGGAAATGCAGTAATTTTAAAACATTCTGCCCAAACGCCTCTGGTTGCGGAACGTTTTTCAGATGCATTCAGGGAAGCCGGCTTGCCGGAAGGGCTTTTCCAGTACCTGCACCTTGATCATTTGGATACGGCAAATGTGATCAGGGATCCAAGGATAGGATTTGTGTCATTTACGGGATCGGTAAGTGGCGGACATCAGATTCAAAAGGTAGCTGCTGAAAGTTTTGTGGGAGTAGGACTGGAGTTGGGTGGCAAGGATCCTGCCTATGTATGCAATGATGCGAATCTGGACTTTGTTGTTGAAAATCTGGTGGAAGGAGCATTTTTTAATGCAGGTCAGTCATGTTGTGGAATTGAACGTATTTATGTTGAGGAGAATACATTCGACCGTTTTGTGGAAGGATATGTTGAACTTACAAAGAAATATAAGCTGGGAAATCCGCTTGATAAAGAAACCAATCTGGGTCCGGTTGCCAAAAGGGGAGGTGCGGAAGCTGTGAAGTTTCAAATTGAGACAGCTCTGAAAGCCGGTGCAAAAGCTTTGATTGACCCATCTTTATTTCCTGAAACAGAATTGGGTTTTAATTATCTGGCACCCCAGGTTTTAATAGATGTAGATCATTCTATGGAAATTATGACGGAAGAAAGTTTTGGCCCGGTAGTGGGAATCATGAAGGTAAGAAATGATGAAGAAGCGCTGGCTCTTATGAACGACAGCCAGTACGGCCTTACAGCTTCCATCTGGACGGAAGATGAAGAGAAAGCCATCAACATTGGAAATAAGGTGGAAACCGGTACCTGGTTTATGAACCGCTGCGATTATCTCGATCCTTATTTATCATGGACAGGAGTGAAAAACACAGGTCGGGGTTGTACGCTTTCCACCATAGGTTATGAGCAACTTACCCGGCCAAAATCCTATCACCTTCGAATCAAAACTCATTAACTCATTAACTCATTAACTCATTATATCATTAAATCATTACATCATTACATAATTAACTAATTAATTCCAAAAATTATGGCAGATAAAAGACATACATATTCATATCCTACCAGGATTGAATACGGACCCGGAGCAATGAAAGACTTTGCTTCCATCGTGAAAGAAACCGGATTGAAAAAAGGATTGATTGTAACGGATAAAGGTATTGAAAAAGTAGGTATAGCCGGTCAGTTAAAGGATTATTTTACTGCGGTAGGGATTGAATCAGTTGTTTTTAGTGATGTGAAATCCAACCCCACCGAAGCGAATGTACTGGATGGAACCAAAGTTTACAAAGAAACTGAATGTGACTTTATAGTAGCATTGGGCGGTGGCTCTCCTATTGATACTGGAAAAACCATCAAAGTAATGGCAACTCATGATGGCCCGCTTGAGAAATATGACGATACGAAAGGAGGAGATAAATACATAAAGAATAATATGCCTCCGTTTTATGCCATTCCGACTACTGCAGGTACGGGAAGTGAAGTTGGCAGAAGTAGTGTGATCACGGTAAATAACAAAAAAACGATCATCTTTTCTCCTTTTATGATGCCGGACATTGCTGTGCTGGATCCTATGATTACAGTATCTCTTCCTCCAAAACTTACGGCAGCTACAGGTGTAGATGCCTTTGTTCATAATCTGGAAGCTTTCATTATGGAAACTTATCATCCAATGGCTGACGGAATGGCAAAAGAAGCCATGGAGATGTGTGTAAAATATCTGGGCGCTGCGGTAAATAATGGTTCAGACATTATTGCCAGGGGAAATATGCTGATGGCTTCGGCAATGGGAGCCATTGCTTTTCAAAAGGGTCTGGGATTGAACCATGCAATTGCACACGGACTGGGAGTTTTTTACGATATGCATCATGGCCTTGCCAATGCTGTTGTATTACCGGAAGTAATGCGCTACAATCTTTCCAGGGATTTGACCAGGGAAAAATATGCTTCATTAGGGGTCATTTTCGGAGTTCCGAATGATGCGGAAGCGGTTATTGAAGCGGTGGAAGAATGGCTGAAAACTGTGGATATGCTTAAAAAATTATCCGAATTGGGTGTCGGTACTGATAAATTTGCAGAACTGGAAGCTTATGCGCTCGAGGATCCCTGTTGTCCGCTCAATCCAAAAAAGGTAGAAGAAGGGGATGTGGTTGGGATACTGAAGCGATTGTTTTAACCGGAATAATGAATGAGTGAGTGAATGCTTGAATGTATATGAAATTATGAATACGGAAAAGGAAGTATTTATTGAGAATTTAAAGAAAAGAACTAATAATTCTCTGTTATAAGAATAAAAGGTAATACTCATTCACTCATTTATGCATTTAAGCATTCTCATTGTATAACTATTATACTAAAACATAATATATGATAAAAGCCATCACTTTCGATCTTTGGGATACTGTTTTTATTGATGATTCAGACGAGCCAAAAAGAAAAGAAGCCGGAAGGTTGTCTAAGAAAGATGAAAGAAGATTCCTGGTTTATGAATATGCAGCAAGGCATAAGAATATTTCGAAAGAACTTGTGGAAAAAGTTTATGATACTGTGGATGAGTCTTTTAGAAAAGTCTGGCATGAACAATTTGTTACCTGGAAAGTTGAAGAGAGGCTGGAACTCATATTTAACGGGCTGGGGGTGAACCTTCCTAAGGAAGAAATGAATGAAATTGTAAAACTTCACGAGGAAATGGAACTGGAATTTCGTCCTGATTTCATAGAAGGGGTAGGAGATGCACTCAAAGAACTGCACAAACCCTACAAAATCGGTGTTATTTCTGATGCAATTTTCAGTCCGGGCCGTGTGCTAAGGGAATTGCTGAAGGGGGAGGGTCTTTTACACTTTTTTGACCATTTTGTTTTTTCCGATGAAATCGGGAGTTCAAAGCCCCAACCGCTTGTGTTTGAATCGGCATGGCAGAAATTCGGAATAAAACCGGAGGAAATGCTGCACATTGGCGATCGTGAGCACAATGATATTTTGGGGCCAAAAAAGCTGGGGATTCATACATTGTTATGCACTGCTTCCCTGGACAGAGGGAGTGAAAATACTCAGGCAGATGGTGTCTTTAGTAATTACAAAGAGCTGCCTTCAATTATTAAATCATTAAAAATCTGAATTTTAAAAAATATGAATAGAAATTTTAAATTTCTGATCCTTGACGGATATCCAAAACCCAGCAGGGACCAGTTTGATGAGTGTGGTGTAAGCCTGGCCGGGATATTATATGCAAAATTGCTTTTACGGCATTTACCGGATGCAGAATATGATATTATTTATACCAGTGATCCCGGTTCAGAGGTTCCGGATCTTGACGGTTTAAAAGATTACGATGCAATTTTATGGCCGGGGTGTAATCTTACTGTGTATCATGATCATGATGAACGGGTTACAAAAATGACAAAACTCTCAAAAAATGGATTTATTGCGGGTTTGCCACAATTTGGCAGTTGCTGGGCAGCACAACTGGCTGTTTATGTGGCAGGAGGAGAGGTAAAGCCTAATCCCAAAGGAAGAGAGATGGGAGTAGCCAGGAAAATATTTATTACCGAAGAAGGGAAAAAGCATCCTATGTATGAGGGAAAAACTCATGTATTCGACGGCTTTATCAGCCATGATGATATGATCACGAAACTGCCGGAAGGTGCCACCTGCCTTGCCTCCAATGACTTTACGCAGGTTCAGGCCGTTGAAGTAATTCATGAAAACGGGGTTTTCTGGGCACCCCAGTATCATCCGGAATACAATCTGTATGAAGTGGCCAGACTGATCATTGCAAGGGAAGAAAAACTGACAAGGGAAGGATATTTCAGGAATCATGAAGATCTGATAAATTATGTAACTGATCTTGAAACTATTTATAAAGATCATTCAAGGAAGGACTTGCGCTGGAAACTGGCAATAGACGACGATCTTCTCTCGGACGATATAAGAGAACTTGAATTTAAAAACTGGTTAAATAAACAAGTCCTTAAAAAGGCATAGAGATAATTTGATTTTAAGGTAATAACTTTATATGAAATTGTACCCATTTATTCATTCATTCATTCATTCATTCATTCACTCATTTAAGCGTTAACAAAAACAAAATGGCAGTACTAATAGAAAAAGGTCCCTATCGTAAATGGCAATACAGAATATTTTCTGCTACATGGCTGGCTTATGTGGGCTATTATTTTGCGCGAAAAGCATTTTTTGTTGTTAAAAGTGATATGGCTGATACGTTGGGCATTAATACCATAGAATTAGCCCATCTGGGAACAGCTTATCTGATATCTTATATGGTGGGGCAGTACTCCAGTGCTTATTTCGGTCGTAAACTTGGTCCAAAATACCTGCTTATATTTGGTATGGGAATATCATTGCTTTGTAATATTGTTTTTGGCTCATCAAACAGTTACTGGACCATCATGTTATTTCTGAGCCTGAACGGGCTGGCCCAGGGTACCGGATGGCCGGGCTGTATTGGCAGTCTTGCCTATTGGTTTAAACGGAAACAACGGGGAAGTATTCTGGGAATCTGGTCCACCTGTTATCAGGTAGGTTCTGTCGTTGCAACTTCTTTTGCAGCTTACATGCTGGGCAAATATGGCTGGAGATGGTCGTTTTACGGAGCTTCATTGGTTTTACTTGTAATTTGGGTTGCAGTTATGTATCTCCATCCCAACCGGCCGGAAAAAGTTGGATTAAAACCTCTGGTGGACGAGGATGATGTACCTGATGTGAAAATAACTGAAATTTCAGATAATCAAGAAGAAAAAGGATTGGGATGGAACAGGGAAGTCGTTTTTACAGTGATCACCATGGGGCTGATTTATTTTGGAATTAAATTTCTGCGTTATGCTCTGTGGAGTTGGGTACCGTTTCTCCTGAGAAACAATTTTGGACAGGCAGGTGATGATGCAGGGTATATTTCAACGGTATTCGATATTTTTGGTTTTCTGGGAGTGATCTTTGCCGGCTTTGCTTCTGACAGGTTATTTAAGGGAAGAAGATCCTTCCTTTCTTTTCTGATGCTATTTCTGATGGCCCTGTCATTTGTTCTTATGTACACCATGGGGTCAACCAGCCTGTTGTATTTTACCATTTCAATGGGACTGGCCGGCTTTATGCTCTATGGCCCGGATTCATTGATTTCAGGAGTGGGTGCCATTGATGTGGGAACAAAGCGTGGGGCCCTGGTAGCGGCCGGGATAATTAACGGAACCGGTTCCATCGGACCCATTTTTCAGGAGGAAATTATCGGGTGGATGTATGAAAAATACAACCATGAATTGATCCCCATCTTTGTTTTATTGGTTGTAGTTGCAACTGCTACGGCTTCTATTACCCTTATTCTCTGGTTAAGATCCAGAAAAGGCAAGGTGCAATTATGATAGTTATTATGTATTAAATCCGCAAATTTATGGGTTATGTTTAAAAGAGTTCAAATATTTCTATTGGCGTTTTTATTTTCTGTAAACCTGTTTGCCCAGGTTCTCGATGTTCCTTTCAGGCAGGCTACATCTGTAAAGTATAAACTCCCAGACGATCTGAAAGATGCAAAATTGAAAAAAGTAGTGGTTGACTATAATGATATTGTGTATCTTCTGACAGATAAAGGACTGTACCGTGATTATTATGAAGATGAGATTTCAAAAGATCTGTTTTACAGGCTTTTGTCTGATAAAATTCCTTTGGATATTACTGTTCAGGAAGAAACCGGATATTTATATTATCTGTATGCAGATGAATTTCTGACAAATGCCCATGCAGGAACCATTTATAAACATTTTCCAAAGGATAAATTCCAAAGAATACTTGTGAATGCGGAAGATCTCATTTTACTATTGGGAAATAAAAAGTCAGTCCTTTACAATAAAAGTAAAGAATTGGGTGATCAAAAACTCCCAAAAGGAAAATTTGTGGAATGCTATGTTTTTAATAAGTCATTTTATTATTTAACAAGTGACGTGATCTACAGGCTCGAAAATGGAGAGTGGAAAGTATTGCATAAAGGTAAAAAACTGACCACAATTACCTTCAGGCCAAATGAAATATATGTAGGTACTTCTGACGGATATTATTCTATTGATCTGTACAATGGAGAAAAAATCCGGGAACTAAATAACAAACTTCCCGTTCCGTCTCTTACAAATATCCGGATGGTGGGGAGTGAACTCTGGTTGGCTTCGGATAAGGGAGCTTTTCTAAAGGAACCAGACAGATTCAGATACTTTGCCGGAAAACGCTGGCTGAATGAAAACAATGTAATTGATATTGCTTATGATAGTAAGGGTGACATATATTTTCTGACTCCAACGGGCCTGAATAAAATTAAGTATGTTACATGGAAGCTGGCTGATAAAACCAAAAAGTTTCAGGATGATATTCGTAAATACCACATGCGCTTTGGATGGGTGAATGAGTTTCGTTATGGAAAACCCGGTGACCTGAAAACAGCTGTTTCCGTGGATCATGATAACGACGGTTTATGGACCTCTCTTTACCTGGGGAGCCAGGCTTTCCGGTATGCCACAACAGGCGAGGAAATTGCAAGAAGATATGTATGGGAGTCTTTTGAATCTTATGAACGTTTGTTAACTGTTAATCCTTTAAAAGGTTTTCCCTCAAGAACATTTGAGCGAAGAGGTATCATATTTAACCATGATGCCTGGAGGCATTCTCAGGAAAAAGAATGGGACTGGAAAGGAACGACCAGCACCGATGAGTACATTGCCTACCTTTTTGTGGCCGGAGTGATGGATAAGTTTGTGGTTCATTCACCCGAAGAGAAGCAAAGGGTCGCCAGTTTTATTGATGCTATTATGACCCATATCATTGAAAATGATTATTATTTTGTTGATTATGACGGCAAACCTACCCGGTGGGGCAGGTGGAATCCGGAATATGTAAACTGGTATCCTCTCACCGTATCGGACAGAAAGCTGAATAGTGCCCATTTAATTGCAGGATTACAATTGGCTTATTCCTTAACCGGTAAAGTAATCTATAAATCTGAAGCCTATCGAATGATGGATGAATACGGCTATCTGGAAAATATCCTGGCACCCATGAAGAATTTTAAAGCTACAAAGGATTTTGTTCATCTTGGCGATACCATGGGAGATGCCTGGAATCATTCCGATGATGAAATGTCATTTTTAACTTATTGGGTACTGTATCATTATGCATTTACCAATGATTTGAAACAGAAGTATGTAGGGGCTATCCGGGAGCACTGGGAGTTGGAGCGCCCGGAAAAAGATGCACTGTGGGAAATGTGTACCTACAGCACCAGTGGGGATATTGATGTTGAATCAACCCTGTGGTTTTTAAGAGAGTTTAATTATGATCTGGACAGGTATTCCGTAAAAAATTCATATCGCAAGGATATTGATTTTCTTCCTGAAAATTTCAGGGGTCAAACCACAAAAAGTTTGCTTTATCCCGGTGAGCGTGAAATGCATCGTCACAATGCGAATCCCTTTGACCTGGATAGCGGAGGTGGCCGCAGGTCCAGGCTGGCAGGGGATGAGTATCTTCTTCCTTACTGGATGGCAAGATACTATAAGGTAATTGAATAGAAATGACCATTGAAAATGTTTAATACAAAAATAGTTAATTGGTGTTTGTCCATAATTTCCGACTTCAATGTTATTCTAGTCCTTAAAACCGTGTAAAACATTTATAGTCCACACAGATACAAAAATTGTTTAAAAGTATTGTCATAGGTACGGCATGACCAAAGAAGAAATATAAGGATGGATCAGATAATGAAAAATTTATGAAAACCGGTCGAAACTTGTGTTAAGTCAAATATTTTAAGGCGTTACTATTTGTCATCATATGTTTGCACAGGATATGATTTAACATTAGTTTATGAAGTTCATTCTAAAGCCGGTAAATTTTTGTTAATCCGTATATTTACTTATTCAAGAAGATTCAAATATCAAAAATATGAAATATTTAAGCGTTTTTATACTTCTGACTATATTGTATTCCTGTAATGATCATCAGAATAAAAATAATAATAAGGTAACAACAAATCCGGATACCTATATAGATACCCTTTTTGTTCAGGAGTATCACGATGGCTACTTTGTAGATGAAACAATACCCGAAGCCAACAATGTGCGGGCCATTCAACCTGACCAAAACAATAATATCTGGATTGCAACAAGGGCCGGTGTTTTCAGGAAAGAAATGACCAGCCGCCAATGGAAGTTGATGATTCCGGGTCCGGCCTATGATGTAAAAGTTGATCAAGACGGATTGGTCTGGGTTGCAACCTGGGATGGGATTTACAGCAATATCTCAGGAAAGCTTGAAAAGTTGTCAGGGCCCGGGCCTCCTCTGGCAAAAATCGTTTGTGCCAGCGAAGGAGTTTATGCTATAGGACCTTCCGGGATCTGGTTGTTTCAGGACCAGACATGGAGAAAGAAAAATTATTCTATGGCCAGAAGTATGCGGGCTGCGGTGTCGGATGGGGAGGGCGGCCTTTGGATAGGAACGGACGTTGGATTGTATCATTGTACCAAAAACAAAACCAGCCTGTACCAGGATGTTCAGGAGTTAATCAGTGCCTATGTGCGTGGAATGGATTTTAGTGATGACGGGAATTTATGGGTAGGTGGCCTGGGTGGAGTTACCATCCGTAATGCCAACCGGAAAATTGGAGAAAAATTACCGAAAGATGGAATTACGAATGCCTGGGTGAATGTTGTAAAAAGGGCTCCGGACGGAAAAATGTGGGTAGGGACAAACTATGGAATTACCCGGTTCACTCCCGGTGAAAAAGATTATTCTGTTCGATTGAGTAAAAGGTGGCTGATGTCGGATGAGGTCAGGGACATAGTTTTTGACAGTGAGGGAAATGCCTGGATTGCCACTTCCAAAGGGGTGAGCTGTATCAGAAAAAGGGAAATGACTTTGGCACAGAAAGCAGATTTCTTTTATAAAAAACTGATAGACAGGCATGTGAGAGAACCCTGGATTGTAAACCGGTTCCGGCTTACAGTACCCGGTGATACCACAACTCTTGTTCAGGAGGATGATGACAATGATGGAGAATATACATCCATGTATCTGGCTATGGAATCATTTCGTTATGCTGCAACTAAAAATCCGGAGGCGGCAGAAAGAGCAAAAAAGGCTTTTGACTTTCTTCATTACCTGAGAGAAGTAACCGGAATAGATGGTTTTTTCGCCCGTACAATCATTCCTGCAAGCTGGGAGAGAGCACATGATATGAATCGTACTTATACACCTCAGGAGCTGGCGGAGGAAATCATTAATAATCCCAGACAAAAACCGGTGGAGAAACGCTGGCATTTGTCTGAAGACGGTAAATGGTATTGGAAAGGGGATACCAGCAGTGATGAGCTGGATGGTCACCTGTTTGGTTATTATTGCTATTATACTTTTGTGGCCGATGAGAAGGAAAAAGAGCGGGTAGCTTCACATTTTAGTAAAATCATGGACCATCTAATCCTGAATGATTTTAATCTTACCGGAGTGGATGGAACACATACCAAATGGGGGGTGTGGTCCCCTGAAATTTTGAACCGAGATCCGGAATGGGCTCCGGAACGTGATTTGAATTCTTTGGAGCTTCTTTCATTTCTGAAGTTTACCTATAAGATTACCGGAAATGAAAAATACCAGAAAGCTTATCTGAAACTTATTCAGGATAATGGATATCTTGAAAATGCAAAGAACCTGTTCGATACCAATCCTGCATGGGAAACCTATTTTGATATTTACCTGATCCTTTATGTCTATCCTCCTCTGCTGATGTTTGAGAACGATCCTGTACTTAAAGGAGAATACCGGGCTCATTTGAACCGATGGTTTGAAAAATACAAATCACTCAGGAGTCCTTTTATTAATTTTACGTATAATTATCTGGCTGGAGGAAGTGATGAACTGGAGAGTTCTGTTTTCTTTCTGAAAGATGCTCCACTTAGTATGGTGGACTGGAGAATCGACAACGGCAGGAGGGAGGATCTGAAGGTCGTGAGAAAACCTATCCTGGAAGAGTTACAGGTGAATGAATTAAGGCCACCTTCTGAGTACCGTACCATTCGGTGGGACAGAAATCCTTATGCTGCCGTAAGCGGAAATCCGGCTCAGGAGCGAGATCCGGTTTATTGGTTATTGCCATACTGGATGGGCAGGTACCTTGGGCTAATTAAATAAATAACTATTTTAGTGAACTACCTGAAGGATTAACAAGTTCTCTTTAATCCGGATGAAAACTGAAATTTTAAATACAGAATGAGTTTAAACGGGACTGGTACGACTGGAAGGATATTGAATTTACATGGGAGAGTAATATATGTTTTATTATGGTTAATAAGGTTCTTATCGGAGAAGATATTATTATTGATCGGATTACAATGGGAATTAAAGACATGTGGGGTTTTAAACCAGGAAAAACATATGTTAAAAATTCCAACTGATGACAATGGTTTTCAAATTGTAAAATCTGAATATGAACGAACCGCAGCTGCGATGATAAGAAACTATTGGTTTGGTAGGTATTATGGAATAATTGACCTAAAATGGTAATAAGTAAATTATTAAATTTACAGAAATGGAACATAAAGCAAAACTTAAGCATTTTTCTAAAATGAGGACAATTATAATTCCCCTTTGCTTCTTCGTAGTACTTGTTGCATATGGGCAGGATGATCCAAAACCACCAGAGGGCATGGTGTACGTGCCAGCCGGTGAGTTTATCATGGGCAGTAAATATGGCGATCCGGATGAAAGGCCTATGCAAATTGCTTCAACCAAAGCTTTCTTTATTGATAAATACGAAGTGAGTTATGCAGAATTTGCTCAATTCGATACCAATTTCGAAATTCCCAAAGGAAAAGAAAATAATGCAGCAGTAGTAACCTGGAGCCAGGCAAATGCCTATGCCAAATGGAAGGGTAAGCGCTTACCCACAGAGAAAGAGTGGGAAAAAGCAGCGAGAGGAACAGACGGTCGAATATTTCCCTGGGGAGATACCTATGATAATTCTTATGTGGTTTGGGATCGTTCATCAACGAGGGGCGGTTCTATTGCAAAACCCGAAAGCCCTTACGGGTGTTTTGATATGGCAGGGAGTGTTTGGGAATGGACTGCAGACTGGTACAAACCATATCCTGATAACGACACACCAATGGAACAATATGGCGAAAAGTATAAGGTAATGCGTGGGGGGTCCAATTTCAACAACCACTCTTTTATCCGTACCTCGCAGCGTTATTATATATTACCCGAAGATATCAGGGCCTACCCGGTCGGTATCAGGTGTGTAAAAGATGTTGAATAAAAAATTCTTAGATTATGCGTTCTATAAACTTCCTGCTTTTAATAATCATTTTTATAAGCAACCCTGTTTTTGCTCAAAAAAACCACTTATTTCCCAAAAGAAGCGATCCGCTTCATGTAAAAGTTGAAATGTTTACCAATCTAATGCTGGCAAATAACTGGAATGAAGCCACCTTCATGCATAGCGTTATTTTTCCACCTGCAGGCTTAAAGGATAGCCCTGTAATTGGCAGATATGCAGATTCTATGGATGAAACAACAAATATGCTTGTTGCCTATTCATACAAATACGCTATTACCAAAAACCCAAAAGACAGGGATATGGCCAATCAGCTTTTTGATGGCATTCTTAAAACGGAGGCTGTAACCGGCGTGCCAGGATTGTTTGCACGTGGTTTTTACAAAACCGAAGAACCTCTGTGGCACGAAGATCTTTGGTATAACGAGTGGCACTGGTCAACTTCTTTGCCCGGATATCGATGGTTGGGAGATTTAAGTGCAGACAAATTTACATCCTTGTGTTACGCAGCGGGTATTTATTGGGAATTGTGTGCCGATGAAGAATACAAGCAAAAAGTGGCAGGTCTAATGGATCGTTTTATGGGTCGGGTTATTGACGACAATTTCAAATTAACTGATCTAGATGGGAAAATGACCCTCTGGGGAAACTACTGTCCTGACCTTCCGCATCAGCCACTTAACTCGCTTGAAATATTGATGGGATTGAAAGTTACCCATCGAATAACAGGTAAGGAGCGGTATAATGCCGCGTATCATATGCTTATTGACAGATATCATTATGATGATCATCAAATTAATTCGAAAATCCTCTTTCCCGAGGAGTGGAGGAATCCGTGGGATGATTGCCATGCCGCAAAATCTCTCTATATGCTCATGCGCTACGAAGATGATCGCTCATTAATGATAAAATACCGGATGAATTTAAATCGTCACTGGTTTGATTGGAAGGATCGGGATTTTAGTTTTGAAAATGATGCTTTGTTTATATTAACCTATCAAATTCTTACCGGAGAAAATGTAATGACACCCAAAAGGATTGAGGGAATTAAAGCGATGTGGGGTTACGATCGTCAAATGATGGAATTCAAAATTCCGCAGAAAGATGGAAGTTTTAAAATTGTAAAATCTGAAGAAGACAGAAGTGCAGCAAGTATGATTCGAAACTATTGGTTTGGAAGACATTATGGGTTAATTGAACCAACATGGTAAATAGAAAATATATCAATATGAAAACACAACAAAACAAGCTGGTAATATTACTTAGCATAGTAATTCTTTCAGCCTGTTCAACCAGGCAAAGCCCAACCGACGCTGATGGGCGACCACTAATACTTAAATCCGGAACAATTGATGTTGGCCTGGTAGAGACAACGCCCATTGTTTTCAAAACTAAAGTTTTCCGATTTGAATATGTCAGGAAAGGCTATTGGGATAATCATACCGGAGATTCGTATTTCCGGTTTGTTGATCATGAAACAGGAAAACCAACAAAATCATTTGCCAGGGGATTTCACCTTGGGAGTGCATTTGTACATGACGAAACGGTCTATGTAACTGCCGTTGATATTTGGGATGGAGAACAGGTTCATGTTTTTTCATCCCGTGATCTGGAAAACTGGGAAAGTTGGCTGGCTTTTAAACTACCCGCTTATGGAATTTTTAATACATCACTTACATGGGCTGATAATAAATATGTAATTATGTTTGAAATTGGAAAGCCGGAAAAAGAAACAGGAAAACGTTTTACTGCCAATTTTGCTACATCCACTGATTTGAAAAATTGGGAAATCCTATCCTCAAACCATAATTATGCAAAAGACCGCTATACAGCTCCTCACTGCCTGCGTTATCTCGATGCTTATTATTATGATTTTTATCTTGAAGCCCATGATGAGTACGAGATGAGAGTAGTTCGTTCGAAAGACTTAATAAATTGGGAACCTAGCCCTTTAAACCCGGTTTTGAAAGCTTCTTCAGAGGATAAAAAAATTGCAAACAATAATCTGTCTGAAGAATTGCAACAGAAAATTGCTAATGCGAAAGACATCAATAATTCTGATATTGATTTTTGTGAATTCAATGGAAAACTGATTATTAACTATTCATGGGGTAACCAAAGAGGAGAAGAATTTTTGGCTGAAGCAGTTTATGAAGGAACATTAAAGCAGTTCCTTAAAGGATGGTTTCCAAATTAAGTATTAGCAAAACTAAAATTTATGAAGTTAAAGGGATTACTCAAAAAAATCCAAAATGTTATGAAAATAGGTGTAATATCATTATTGTTATCTATCTGTATATTTTACGGAACTGCCCATGCTCAGAAATCCGTATGGGTAGGTCCCGTTCCACAAATTGCAGAATCTCTTAAATCAATTTCCAACAAATTTGAGAATTACGATGTAGTGCTTGAACCGGATGTAAATGCCGCCGAATACTGGGCAGGTGCTCCCTCCGTAGTGCAGGATGAAAATGGAGTATTCTGGATGGCAGCACGTATGCGTTCTCCTGAATACCCAAGAGGCCTGAGGGGGTATGAAATCCGGATTTTACGAAGTGATGATGGCAAAGAGTTTAAGAAAGTTCATAGGATTGGTCGTGAGGAAGTTCCTATCCCGGGCTTCGAACGCCCTGCCCTGCTAATTGATCCTGATACAAAAAAATTCAAACTTTATGCTTGTGGTCCATGGAATAATGGTCCGTGGTCAATAATTAAGTTTGACGATGCGGATGATCCGATAAATTTCATTCCGTCTTCTGCAAAACCTGTTATACAGGCACCTGAAAGACAGTATCCTAGAGATGTTTCGGTTCATGAATACAAAGATCCGTATATCATTTATACTCAGGGAAAATACCATTGCTTTGTAATTGGTTATATCCGAAAAAATGAGCGTATTTTCCATTACATTAGTGAAGATGGAGAAAACTGGCAACCGGTTGGAGATATCAACCAACCTGTATTGGATTTAACCGGATGGCATAATTTCTTCATTCGTCCTGCTTCGGTTTTGCCCTTGGGTATCGGTTATCTGTTTGTTTATGAAGGATCAAGCACTCAATGGTATGACCCGGTTTACAATTTAGGCACTGGTTTTGGTTTTACTTTTGATATGCAAAACATAATTGATCTGACCATTGATTCACCTATTGCAATAAGTTCAACTCCCGGGGATTTTTACACATGGAGGTATTCTGACTGGCACTGGGTAAATGGAGAAATATGGATTTATGCAGAGGTGTCAAAAGAGAATAATTCACATGAGATCAGGTTATTCAGGATCCCGACAAATTAAATAACTATCTGAAATTAAAATATATACAGCTTTAAAAACTTGTCTTATGATCATATATTTTGCAGGATCAATCAGAGGTGGAAGAGACCAGACAGGCATTTATCAACAGATGATTATTTACCTGAAAAAATTTGGTAAAGTGGTGACAGAACATGTTGGAGATCCCAATCTGACTGAACAGGGAGAAAAAGAAATGACAGACCATGAAATATACGACAGGGATCTGACTTGGCTGAAAACCGCTGATATTGTGGTGGCAGAAGTTTCTAACCCCAGCCTGGGAGTGGGTTTTGAAATTGCTAAGGCAATTGATCTGAACAAAAAAGTGATTTGTTTTTTTAAGAAAAACAGTGAGCAGAGCCTCTCAGCAATGATTTCCGGTTGCCCGGATCTGAATGTTGAAGAATACCAGAATCCTGAGGATTTTGAACAAAAAGCGGAGTCATTTATTTCTAAACATTATGCATTATGACAAAGGAAGAATTTTTGAAAAGTTTAGCTGAAGATTCACCATCTGAAATGTCATCTCTTTTATTGTCTTTGTGGTGGGATAAAAAAGGCGATTGGGACAAAGCACACCGTATAGCTCAGGATATTCCCTCATCCGATGGATCAAGGGTGCATGCCTACCTGCACAGAGTAGAAGGTGATAAATGGAATGCCAATTACTGGTATAACAGGGCAGGAGTTAAGTTTTCAAGCCTTTCATTAGATGAAGAATGGAAGAGCCTTGTGGAAGAGTTCCTGACTTTGTAAATACAGATGCATTTTTTTATCATGTATCCGGGGTATAACCAGGAGTTCACCTACTGATCAAAGGTAAATAAATGACTGCTTTTAGATTAGAAGTGTTTGTTTTTCTTTCTATTTAAAAAAGTATTATTTTTGTCATGAAATGGGTGATGGGGTCCACCTGAACTGCCTTCCTGAATGAAGACTGATGACTCCTGTTAACTTTTTGATCAGTCTTATGACCAATGCTTATGAAATACTGAGTGAAGTATGTGAAAAATACAGGATACAATCATTGCTTCCCTTATTTGATGCTGTCCGGAATTTACAAAACCAGAAAAATTTTATAAATATTTCGGTATTAGGTCAGTTTAAAGCAGGGAAAAGTTCCTTTATTAACAGTTTGATAGGGAAATCAATACTCCCTGTGGCCAGTACTCCTTTAACCAATGTTATTACTACGGTACAATTTGGAAGCACTGAAAAAGTTTTTATTTTCAGGCATCATCATAAAGAAGAAACGGAAGCTGAAAATCTGGAAGATTACATCTCAGAAGAAAAAAACCCTGAAAATATCAAAGAGCTTGATAAAGCAATTGTTGAAAGCCCGGGTTTGAGCAGAATCAAGCGGATAAAATTGACAGATACACCCGGACTGGGAAGTGTTTTTAAGCATAATAGTAAAATAACTGCAGACTGGCTACCGAACACCGGAATTTCCTTAATTCTGATCAGTTGTACACAACCACTTTCTGAGAATGACCTGAACCTGATCGAAGAAACAATCAGGTTCGGGCCGGAAATAGTAATCATTCTGACCAAAACTGACCTGGTAGATGAAAAAGATATAGAAAAACTCCGGTCATTTATGGTTTCCGTTTTATCGGAGAAGTTTGACAGGCAATTTCCAATATTTGAATACTCAATAAAAGACAAATCATACAGGGAGGATATTCTGAAAAATTTGTTGATCCCCCTGAATAATAATTTTGAAAACAAAAATGTCAGGATTCTTAATTATAAACTTAAATCTTTACGTAATCAATGCCTGAATTACCTGGATATTGCATATCAGTCAGGTCTCAGAAAAAAAGAAGGGGAACTTAAGCTAAAGGAAAAAATACTTGATGAGAAGTTAAATAATCCGGTCATCCGAAAGGAACTGGATTTAATTGCTCAAAGTTATACCTCCGGTACGAGGGAGCGATTGAAAAAATATTTATTCGGTAAGTTTAAAGAGAAACTTACACTTAAAACAAAAAGGGTTTTTAGTGAGGAATATTTTAACTGGAGAGGAAATCTGAATCAAATTTCAAGGACGTATGAAGCATGGTTTAAGGAGTTTATTTCTAATGAATTAAATATCATATTGAAAAGTGAAAGGGAATCAATTGATGAGATACCGGCAGAGGCCAAAAATCATTTTGAACAATACCTGCAATTTTTCAGGGAACGACTGGATGAAAGAATTTTAAAGGTACTTGGTCTTAAAATGAAAACTGAAAAATGGGAGATCAATACAAAAGAAATACTCCGACCGGATATTTCCATTGGATGGGCCTTTGAATCACAAATTGATTTGCTCTGGTTTTTAATTCCCATGTCCATATTTAAAAAAGTCTTTTTCCGGTATTTTTTAAAACAAATCCCATGGGAAGTAGAGAAGAATTTGTATCGTCTGAGTGCTGAATTAACAAAAGCGGTTAATGATACAATAATAAATACGAAAGAGGAGGCGTTCAGGTATATTAAAGACGAGTTGCTTACTATTGAAAAACTTCTGAGTAATAATAATACGGATACTGAGTCTGTTGGGGAATCAATAAGGCTTCTCGAAAGTCTGGAATTCATGGAAAATGGTTTGTCGGAATGACAATTATTGCATGGAGTAATAATTTATTAATGTTTAACTTGTAAAATAATTTGATATAATATTCTGATATTAAAATTGTTGGACTTTGTGCATTCTTCGTGATATCCTTTGAGTCCTTAGTGGTTAAAATTGGATTCTCTTTTACCACTTCCGAAGGAATGCCTGTGGCGAAAGGAACATTAAAGGATGCGCAAAGTATCACAAAGTAAAAAGTTCAAAAACGGAAAGATTAAATAACTAATTATCAGGATATAATAAAATTATGGATTTTATAACTTATTTAAGATCACACAACAAACATTGAGTGCGAGACATTTGTAATTTATTTTTTCTGAACTTTTAGGATTTTCCGGTGGCTTGCTTTTTAAACTTTTTTAAGTCCGGATTGTCAGGCTCTAACTTTTCATAGATTTTTAAATACTTATTCAAATTGGGGCTTTCGGTCTGGCTGATTTCCCTGCTCACCACTGAATACATTAAAACACCCAAAAAAGCTTTGGTTCGTGCCCATGAATCCGATTCCAACCTGTTTTTGGGCTTATCAGCATGCATATTAATTTCATCGATGGTTTTATTCCACCATTGCAGATCCATCAGGCTTAGATCCTTCATCAACTGCCTGTTTCTTTTCATTTCTTCTGCAAGGATTCCCTGATAATGATCCATATATTTTATAAAATCAGGGCTTTTAATGAAAGCAGTGAGTTTTTCTTTCTGACTGTTATCCGGGATAATTTTTGAAAGAGCTTCCAGTTGTTTGAAAGCAAGAAATAATTTTCCTTCATCCTGGTATATTTTAAATTGTTGGTTTATCGTAGAGGATTCACCATTAAGTTTCTGATTGATATTTAGTTTTGCCAGAATAAATTTTGAAGCCAGCAGGATGTTGGTTTCTCCGGGCCATTCATGTTTTCCTTCAAAAGGGATGGTAAGTAAATTTGCATTCCGGGTAATTGCCGATGCGGGTGGATAGTACTGTTCCACAAAATTAAAGTCTCTTGTCCCTGCCATTAAAACGAGAGGAAAGGGAAGGGACCGGTTCATCATTTGTCCCGGTCCGGCCCCGCACATGATCACACCATTCACCTGTTTTTTCAGTGCATACTGATATGCCATGCGGGCCCCACCTGAAAAACCAGCTACTATCAGAGTTTTGGGTCCTCCTCCAAAGATCCGGATATCTTTGTCAATCAATTCAATATACCCAGGGCTGTTATTTGCCACATTGTTTAAACCAATTACATTAACATTGAGTTCTTTAGCCACTTTTTGGAATTTACTAACGGCAAGTTTCCCGTTTCCATGAGGGTCTATAACTACAAAAAGCACCTCACTACCTGTTATCCGGACAGATTGATAAAGTGTTGAATCAGGTTCCTGAGGTTTTGTGGCTATTATTTCCGTGCTTTGTTGCTTTTTTATTCCAGAAGGTTTCTTTTTATTGGAAGAACAGGAAACAAGAATAAATCCTGTAAATAAGAACAAATAAATAGCCATAAATTTCATTACTGAATGATAACTTTAAGAATTTTTTGTTCTCCATTTGACAAACTCACCCTGATCAGGTAATAACCCGGTGCAAATTCTTCTACATTTAACAGAAATGACTGTTCTGCCTGAAGGGTTTTTGAAATTCTTATTTTCCCTGATAAATCCATAAATTCAATCTGGTTAATCCCTGTTTCAGATTCAATAAAGAAATTTGTTCTGGAAGGGATTGGGAAAAGAGTCAATGCAATATTCCTTTGTGGAAGAGATGTGCCTACATAATCAGGTATCTGAGACAGTTCCTGATCCATCCAAATCCAGCGTTCGTGCAACCAGTTTTTCAGAAAATCGATGTGCTTTTGGTAAGTATCCAGTTCTTCAAATCCGTCTAATTCGCGCCAGAAGGGAGCATTTAATACAGGCCAGGTTTGAAAATTCCGAAAAGCAGCTTCAGATGATAAGATATTCGCACAGGAGTCAATAAATGCCATCAGATTTTCGTCTTTGAATTTATCTGCACGAAGTTCTTCCCAGCGGATTTTTAGCTGGTATTGAAAATATGGTTCATTCAGGAAAACAGACCAGTAGGGCGGGATGGGCCAGAGCTGATAATCGATGAGCCATTTATCGGTTCTCCAGCCTTCACTAAGCGTGGAATTTCCTGCAGCCTGATCGAAATCCCAGACAGGTCCGGCATTCAGTAATTTGTTTCTGTCTTTAAAATAGAAACTGCTCCAGCCATATCCATCCGGATTTCGCATGGCTTCAATGACCAGGAGGTAATCAATAAAGGATCTGAGATCTATCCATCTATTATAAAATGCAAGAGGATCTGCAGAATAATCGCTCTGAGACTCAGCTCTGAAATCATCATCATATTTTCTGATATAAGCCAGCTGATCCGGTGCAACGCTGTCAATTTTCGGGTATTTTAGTCTGCGGCTTTCGCCAAAATCATTGTACTGACCTTCAATTTCATAAATATAGGCACCTGTAATTTCTTCGGGACTTAGCTGATTTGGTTTCAACTTCTCGAGATTGAGGCGGTTTTTTGTCCTCTTAATTTTTTCTACAAGAATATATATTCCCTGATATTGGCCATTTAGTACCAATTCACAATATTTGTTTCCACTTGACCAGTGTCCTGCCTCTTCTGACATATGATGGGCAAGCGGATTCCGGACAAATGAGCGGTCATAATAGGATGCTCGCAAAACCCAGTCGTTTTCTTCAGGCAAGCCAAGCAATGAAACATTTAAGTTCTCACCTGTTTCTGTACGGGTCTCAAAACCATAAGGTTTTTTGGGCCAGGTACTTGTGGAATTTCCGCGGATTTCAATTCCAATCACACCATCGTATTCAGTAAATGGATCCGTTATATGATTAATTGAATCCGGACCCCCATAAATAATACCCAAATGTGCTTTTATCTTTGGTTCATCCGGAATGGGAGCATGGTTTTCTGTTTCAATTACAAAAACAGGCAGGTTAGAACTGGTAAACTCTACAGGAGGTTTAAACCAATCCGGAGGTGTCTGATAAATGTGCCGGGATGATGACATGCCGACTGAAAAATATACAAGGGATGAAAGGTCTGATGAGCTGGCACTTACATTATGTACCTGCATAGAAAATATATTCTTTCCTGCTTTTAAAACTCCGGATATTTTGTCTTTGTTAATTCGGATATAATCAGGAATCGCTCCCTGGTACATTACGGCTTCATGCTGAACACCTGACAGTTGGTTACTCCCGGGAAAGTCACCTGTAAGACCTGCTGAACGTGCTACCTCAGTTCCATTAATGTATGCTACAAATGCATCATCGTAATCGATATTTAGAATAACCGAACTTATCTCTGAGGTATCATAAATAAGGAAAGAAGTGCGCATGAAAACGGAAATAAGAGGTGGTGCAAGAATGGTTGAATCATCACCGTCACCATAACCTAGGCCCCCTTTTCCGGTTGGCCATGCAGAGTCATCATATTCCGGGTTCCTCCAGTTTGCATCAGCGGTACCCATATTATTTGTAAAAAAACTGAAAACAACATCAGGAAAGAGAACGGTTTCCCAATGATTTATACTTTCCTGACCAACGGAAGAAAACACAGCCGAAGTCAGAATAAGGAATAAGAGTTTTATAAATTTTAGGCATTTATGCATTGGTGGATATGTAACTCAGGATTACCTGAAAAAAACAATACAAAACTAACAAAAGAATTCTGGAATGGAACGGAGATGTGATCAAAAATCAGTTTTAGTTTTATTGTGGGTTAAGCAGCCATTTTTCGGCATCAGCATAATCTCTGAAAACCATAATGTTCTGGGGTAAATTTGCTGAAAGATTTTGATACATTCGGCTCATCCCAAAGCCCAGATCAGTGGAGACAACTAAAGCCATCCGGGCATTTCCTCTTTCGGGATACTTTTTGCGGAGCTCGATCAAACGCATTTCGAAATCTGCATCAATATTCGTAAAATCCTGTTCCCTTACATCCCATAAAGTTCTGATATCCGGCGGATATTGGTCGGATTTCATGATGGTATTTAATGCGTTTTCATTTTCTTCAATGGTAATTAATCCTCGCATAATGCCAAACAAAGCATCTTTTTTCTTGTCGTAATATAATTCTACAGGCATAAAAAATAAGTCTTTAACTCAGATTTAATAATTCAATTCAGACTGACTGCAAAATTAGATTAAATTTTGAATCTAAAGAATGAGGTTCGTCACCAAAAATGCATTTTCATATCATTTCTTAATGATTACTTCTTCAGGGATATCATATTTATATAGTTCTATATACTTTCTCCAATGTTTGTAGATCTTTTTAATAATTTCAAGATCAACTTTATACGTGTTTTTCTTATAATGTTTGATGGATCTAAGAAATTCACTAAAATATTGCTCCACTGATGAAAAGTCCTCTCTTAAAAGTGAGGAATATATTCTTCTGATCTCCTCTTCCGGTCTTTTTTCGAAATCTTCGTATTTGAGTTCTATCAGGTTTTGAGGTGGAATAAGGGATTTTTGTTCCTGATAATCATCCATTAATCTTATATAGACATCAAAAATGACCTTATTAATCAGTTCATTATCAATTTCCTGGAAAACCAAAGTGGGCAATAGATTTTTAAGAAAAAGCTGAGTGGATAGAAAAACGGCAACAGGGTTTCGGTAAATATAAATAAACCGGGCATCCGGATATAATTTTAACAGGTATCTAATGCGGGCTGTGTTTACAGGGTTCTTAATAATTATTCTTTCACCTTTTGTATTGATAAGTGCTTTGTTAATTAAATTCTTGTATGATCTGAACCATTTTCCCTTTTCTTTCCGGGTAAGGTTTTTATGGTGAATCCCTTCCTCATAAAAGCTGATATAATTTGTTGGGAAACTAAAAAAATTATAATAAGAATAGGGTTGATAGTTTAAGAAAGCAAATTCATCCTCCTGTGGATAATTGACATTAAGTTCTAAATTATCCGATGGTCGTTTGCCTGGCATATTTCTTTTCATAAAAGTTTTGAAAAGCCATTTGCTTGTCAGATTATGCGGAAAAAGAGAATGATAAGTTGTTAAATATCCTGCTGAAGGATCCTGACAAAGCATGTTGTGCAGCAGTGTGGTTCCACTTCTCCAATGACCCAGTATAAACAGGGGAGGTTTTTCCATTTTAAAATGCCGGAGTTTTCTGTAATAGTATATGAAATCCAGCAGGTGAAAGGGAGTTGCAATCAATATGACTAGGGCTGTTAATACGATCCTTAAGGAATAGGCAGGGGACTTTTTTCCTTTTCTAAGAATTTTTAAATAATTGCCAAGTGTACTCCCTGATAAGGTGGATAATGGTGGAAATTTAAATTGACTCATTTTAGAAGTAAAGAAAAAACTGTATTTAGTGCTTCTAAGTAAACTCTTGACTTTTCAAGTGGCTTCTAAGAGACACTATCTATATCAATACTTTCAATATACAGGACTTCAGACCTGATAGAAATAAGAACCCCGGATCTGCTAAAAAAGAATTGCTATAATAAAAATGTAAAAAATCTATAAGGGAATATTCCCGTGTTTCTTTGCAGGATTGGATAAGCTCTTATTTTGCGTCATTTCCAGTGCCTGTATAAGTTTTCTCCGTGTATCCCTGGGTAGTATTATTTCATCTATGTATCCAAAAGTTGCAGCCCTGTATGGGTTTGCAAAATTCTTTTTATACTCATCAACGTATTCCTTTTTATCTTCTTCTTTTTCAATCTTACTTTTGAAAAGAATATTTACCGCACCGTCGGGTCCCATAACGGCAATTTCCGCTGTAGGATAGGCAAAATTAACATCCGAACCTATGTGTTTACTGGACATAACACAATAAGCCCCGCCATATGCTTTCCGTGTAACAAGGGTGATTTTTGGAACGGTGGCTTCAGAAAATGCATACAGCAGTTTTGCCCCGTGCTTGATAATTCCACCATATTCCTGGACAGTACCTGGCAGGAACCCGGGAACATCTTCAAAAGTTACAATTGGAATATTAAAAGCATCACAAAACCGGACAAAGCGAGCTGCCTTAACCGAAGCATTGATGTCGAGTACACCGGCTAATACAGCAGGTTGGTTGGCAACAATACCCACTGTTTTACCATTCATCCGGACATATCCAATAACGATATTTTGTGCATAATGGGGCATTATCTCAAAAAAGTAGTTATCGTCAGCTACGGAATGAATAATTTCTTTAATATCATAAGGTTTATTCGGGTCAGCGGGGACAATTTTCTGTAAATTTTCATCTACACGATCCGGAGAATCCATGGTGGGTACTTCCGGGGGATCTTCCATATTATTCGATGGAATAAAACTGAATAGTTCCCGGATCATCATCAGGGCCTGGTCATCATCATCGGCCATAAAATGAGCCACACCACTTTTCGAATTATGGGTAAGGGCACCACCCAGTTCTTCTTTGGTAACATTTTCGTGGGTTACGGACTTAATTACATCAGGTCCGGTTACAAACATATAACTGGTTTCCTTTACCATTAGAATAAAATCAGTGAGGGCAGGGGAATAGACTGCACCGCCTGCACTGGGTCCTAAAATAGCTGAGATCTGTGGGATCACGCCTGATGCCATAACGTTCCGGTAGAAAATATCTGCATATCCGGCCAGGCTTCTGACACCTTCCTGAATACGGGCTCCTCCCGAATCATTTAACCCAATGACCGGAGCACCCATCTTCATGGCAAGATCCTGTATTTTAATGATTTTATCGGCATTACTTCTTGATAAACTTCCTCCGAAAACAGTAAAATCCTGGGCGAAAACATAAACCAGACGTCCGTCGATTTTACCATATCCTGTAATAAATCCATCTCCCGCAGGTCTGTTTTCAAACATATTGAAATCATGGTTATGATGTTTTACCAGTTTATCCATTTCAACAAATGATCCTTCATCCAACAGGGTCTGGACTCGTTCCCGGGCAGTTTTCTTGCCTGCAGCGTGGTGCTTTTTAACTCTTGCTTCACCACCACCAATTTCTGCAGCTTTATTTTTTTCTTCGAATAAGCGATATTTTTCTTCTAAACTTGACATGATCAACAGGTTGTTTAAATATTTTTTACTATTTCAGGATTTATTAAGATAAAATGTGAAAATTCAGGTTATTATTCGATAATTATCAGCGGCTGGTTTCCATCAATGGTTGCCCCTTCCTCGGTTAATACCTTACTTATCACACCGGCATGTTTTGCTTTGTATTCACTTTCCATTTTCATGGCAGAAATGATGACCAGCGTCTGACCTGCTTCCACTTCCTCACCCTCTTCAACAAGTAATTTCACTATTTTCCCGGGCATGGGGGAGGAAATAACATTTGTGTCATCATCCACATCACCCTGTTTCCGGTTTTTCATATATCTGGCTTCTGCATCTACCACTTCGCTCTGAAAATTCAGACAATGATGGAGGATTTCAAAAACTCTGGGGTTATCTTTTGAAGACACTTCCATTTCAATAGATTTTCCATTTATTATAAAGGAATAGGTGCCGGAGCCAATTTTTGCGTAATCCACCTCGTAGATTTTCCCATCCACTTCAGCCTTAATAAGATTCCCTTTTGTTTCCAGGATATTTACCTCGGCAATCCTGTCATCTAAATGAATTTCCATATATGAATTAGCTTAATTATTTATAATCTTGTAGCGCTTATTTTTCTTCCAAAATCTTTCCAGGGGTTTTTTGATGATTTTCCGTTTTGTCCGTTTTGATCCCCGTTTTTTTCTTTTCTGACAAGTGTATATTCAAGCAGAGAGGCAATCATCGCCAGGTCTTCCAGTTGTTTGTTCCCATTCTCAGGGTCTTCCTGTTCTGTACATTGGGTTAGCAGTGTTTTTTCATTGTTGGCAATAAAATGCGTATTGTACCTTCCTTCAGTAAATTCAGGGGTTTCCATAATGCGGCCCAGGAACGGAATAGAAGTCTTAATACCTGCAATCTGGTAATCGGACAAAGCTCTTTTCATCCGGATAATGGCTTCTTCCCTGTCTTTTCCCCAGGTGACAAGTTTGGATATCATGGGATCGTAAAACAGTGGAATTTCAAACCCGTCATAGACATACCCATCATTGCGGACACCCATTCCCTGTGGTTCTGTGAGTTTTTTTATAAAACCTGGACTGGGCATAAAGTTATTTTCCGGATCTTCGGCGTAGATTCTGCATTCAATGGCGTGACCTTTTTGCTGCAAATCCTTTTGTTTGTAACTGAGTTTTTCACCAGAGGCAATCAGTATTTGTTCTTTTACCAGATCGACTCCTGTAACCATTTCGGTAATTGGATGTTCTACCTGCAGGCGGGTATTCATCTCCAGAAAATAATAATTCCGGTTGTCATCCACAAGAAATTCAATGGTTCCTGCGCCTTCATAATTTACTGCTTTTGCAGCAGCTACTGCCGCCTTGCCCATTTCTTCCCGCAATTCTGGAGTCATTAAGGGAGAGGGGGTCTCTTCCACTACTTTTTGATGACGTCGCTGTACCGAGCATTCGCGCTCAAAAAGGTGGATGACATCTCCGTGTTTATCAGCCAGCACCTGAAATTCAATATGGTGAGGTGAGGAAATATATCTTTCAATATATACTGCATCATCGCCAAAAGCAGCACGGGCTTCCGATTGTGCAGTCTGGACAGCTGCCACCAGTTCATTTCTGTCATTTACCAGCCTCATGCCTTTTCCTCCGCCACCGGCGGAAGCTTTCACCATGATAGGGAAACCAACTTCATCACCTACTTTAATGATTTGTTTCTCGTCCTCCAGTTTTTCCTGTGTGCCCGGAACGACCGGTACACCGGCTGCAATCATATTTTGTCTTGCGGTGATTTTATCACCCATGGTCTGAATGGCAAAAGAAGATGGCCCGATAAACAGCATGCCTTCCTGTGCAATTCTGTCGGCAAATACGGCATTTTCCGAAAGAAAACCATAGCCCGGATGGATCGCATCTGCGCCTGATTTTTTAGCAGCATCTATTACTTTATCAATAACGAGGTAACTTTCAGTGGAAGGGGAGGGTCCCAGATAATAAGCTTCATCGGCATATCTGACATGCATTGCTGTCCTGTCGGCATCAGAATATACAGCTACGGTAGAGATACCCATTTCCCTGCATGTGCGAATAACCCTGACAGCAATTTCCCCGCGGTTGGCAATTAAAATTTTTTTAATCATATGTTCCGCAATAGGTTTTATGCAAAGATAAAATAAATATTTTATGATTTTATGATAATTATCGTCTGAACGGATTAAAATATATGATTTTAAGGTGTAAATCATAGATCCAGAATGAGTTATAAAAACTTCTGTTATATCCGGATTTTAAACGGGCACTGAAGTAGTCATTTTATTAACAATTGTTCATAACTGATGTTGATATTATGTTTACATCAATCATGTAAAAAGTTTGGTTAGAATTACAAAAGCTATTATTTTTGTTTCACCAGATGAGAGATAAAAGGCTGGCGTGAAACTTTCGCTGATAAGAACGGAACCTCACGGAACCGAACAAACTCAGCCTCTCATAAGTCAAGGTTTCAGAAATCCGGCTCATCTGTGTCAGCTTGAAGAAAGCAAGGAAACCAAAACCGGCAAGTCGAAAGACCGGAAGGTTCTGAGGACCGGCACAGAAGAAAAGGAAATCTAAAACACTGCAGAGGGTAGTTCTCACAGGTGAAGACGGAGAGGAGGAACCGGAAACGGCAACACCAAACCGGACTCAACTTCAGGAAGCATGAATCGCAAGACTCATAACTCCCGAAGGCCTGAAGCCAGGGCAGAGAATATAAGGCTTGCAAAAGCCGAAAGTTCAAAACCCAGAAGCCCGAGGGAACGCTTCTCCGGAAGCAGAACAAAGGCGGAAGTCAGAATAACTGTAATCTGGCATCATTTGAACTTACGGGTGAAAAATGGTGAGAATGGGAAATAATCTGAAAAGTTTATTTCCCATTTTTGTTTTTATATCGGTTTGGAAATAAAAAAAGCAGCCATACAGCTGCTTTCCATTTTTTCTGAACCTTGATTTTACTGATCTCTGGGTTCAATTTTAATATCCTTGATGTCATCCATGGTAAGCTCTCCCCAGCTATTACCGAAATTATTGATAACATAATTAATGACAGCCAGCGCTTCTTCCTTGGTATCCACCTGAGGAGTCATGGGTGCATTATAGGTTTGCCCGTTTACAACCATTTCTTCATGCGACCCATTTAGAGTTTGATGAATTCCTCTTTTAGGATCTTTTAAAAGATAATCGGATTGCGCAAGCGGGGGAAATGCCCCGGGTAATCCTTTGGCATCTGCCTGGTGACAAACAACACATTTTGTATCATAAATCTTTTTACCGGCAGCATACTTATCATCCACATCTGCTGCTGTTTCAGTTGCTTCCTCAGTTGTTGTTTCAGTTGCTTCTTCTACAGCTTCACTCTTTTTTGAATTGTCCTCTTTTGGTGCTCCACCTCCGCATGAGGCAAAGAAAAGAAGGACGCCAATAGTAATGGCACTCATTAAACTCAGACTTTTTTTGTTCATTTTTATAGATTTTAAAGTTAAATAGATTTTTATTTAGACAAATTTAATATAATTTTTTGTAAGATTTCAAATCTGATCCTATAAAAATAGTTGCCGTTTCTTTTTTATGTTTCATTTGCATCTTTTCGTGCGGTTGCAACATCTGTTCTTTGGGACTTACATAGGGTATTCCAAGGGATAATCCCCTAAGTATAAATAATATACCAATTACAACCACAACCCAGGGGATGATTTTGTTAATTTTACTACGGAAGGGTCCCCTTACCAGGTTCCCGGCGATTGTAACAAATGCCAGCATTGGAATGGTGCCCAGACCGAAAAATACCATGTACAATATCCCCAGGTTTACATCATTCGTATTAATGGCACCGGCAATGGCAATGTAAACCAGTCCGCACGGAAGCAAACCATTCAGTAATCCTATGATGAGCAAAGAAGACAGGGATTGCATTTTGAATAATTTTCTGAATTTCCCCACAAATCTGCCAACATAAGCTGTAAAAAATGAGTCAAGGCTTACTCTGTTTCTGAAAATATACGGGAAAAGAACAGAAATAATCATAATTGATCCCATGAGAACCGATACAACTTTTTGAAAACCGGCAAGTTGAACTCCTTCGCCAATCAGTCCGAAAACGGCACCCAGAATACCATATGTAATTACTCTGCCGATATTATAAAGAAAAACACCGGAAAGCTTATATGTCAGGTTTTTCCGGGGAAGAGGAAGGGCAATGGCAATGGGGCCACACATTCCCACACAGTGGAAACTGCCTATGAGGCCAAGGGTAAGTGCAGTTATAAGTTCCATAATAAAGTTGAATGATCAGGGTATATAAACAGATACTTCGTCATAAAAAGCGGTATCATTCATAATCCAGTCGGCTTTTAAAATGTATCGCCCGCTTACAAGACCTGAAGGATAGACAAACTGAATACCCTGCTGGTTTACATTTACCGGAATTATTACATCTTTCCCTGCATCATCCGGTTTGTAAAAAACGAATTCACCGCTTGCCGTATTTCCTGTTCTCCAGGCAGGTAATTTAAGGATCAGAGAATCATTAACTATTTGTATGGAAATCTTTTCATTCAGAGCCCTTGCATGTCTTGTTTTTTCTATTTTCGTTTCGAACACTGTACTTTCAGGGTAATAATCGTCAGTCACCATATAAAATACTTTGCTTTTTGTTAAAAAAATTAGAAAGACATAAAAGGAAATAAACAGAATGATAAAAAGCGTAATTCCGGTTCCCCAGTTAAATTTTATTTTCATTTTTTAAATTTTTAGCCGGTACATCTTATTTGACATCGAGGGCATTTGGTCCGACAAAAGTAGAAGGAATAGTTTCAATTAACCTGTCACCATCATACACGCCGATTTCTATTTTGTTTTTAGATGAATGTAAATTTTTCTTTTTTATCAGAATAAGGAACATACTTTTGGTCAGTTCTCCTTTTTTCGCAACAATATCACCGCCTATCATTTTAATTGAGCCGTTTCCTTCAATAAGTTTAATACTGACAGGTATTTCATCACGGGACTTATTCACCACCTCAATGTTATAAAGATTTGAATAAGAGTCTCCCGACTCCTGGTATAAAGTGCCGGGTGCTCTGAGAATGGTAGTTTCAATATCTGTTCTTACAGAAAACAGGAAAGCTACAACACTGATTAAAACTGCAAGTACCACAGAATAGGCTATGGCACGTGCATTTAGTCTGTGTTTTTTCCCTTCTTTAATTGAAGTTTCAGATGCAAAACGTATCAGGCCCTTTGGTTTCTTTACACGGGTCATAACCGCATCGCAGGCATCAATACAGGCTGTACAATTAATACACTCGAGCTGTGTGCCATTTCTGATGTCAATTCCGGTAGGACAAACTGCAACACAAGCATTACAGGCAATGCAATCACCCTGGTTTTCTTCTTTTTTATTAAGTGGACCTCTGGGTTCACCCCTGACATAATCATAAGCAACCACCATGGAATTATTATCCAGCATCACACCCTGAAGCCGGCCATAAGGGCAGGCAATAGTACAAACCTGTTCCCTGAACCAGGCAAAAATAAAATAGAAAATAAAAGAAAAGACAAAAATCCCGATGTAACCTCCAAGGTATTCTGATGGACCTGCTTTTACGAATTCTTTTACTTTATCCAGCCCGATAATATAAGAAAGAAAAGTATGGGCAACCACAAGGGCAATTAGATAATAAATTCCATGCTTCAGTACTCTTTTGAAGATCTTTTCAGCATTCCAGGCCTGGTTTTTCAGTCTTCGCTGTGCCTGTGGATTGCCATCAATCAGCCATTCTACCTGTCGGTAAATAAATTCCATAAAAATGGTCTGAGGACACAACCATCCACAGAATAGCCTTCCGTAAATAACTGTAAATAAAACGATGAAAACAATAAGCGTAATCATTGCAAGTACAAACAGGTGGAAATCCTGTGGCCAGAAAACCACTCCAAAAATCACAAATTTTCGTTCGATGATATTAAACAGAAGCAATTGTTCACCATGTACTTTGATAAACGGGGCAATAAAAAAGAAGGCAAGCAGGAAAAATGCAAGGATTTTCCTGTAGTTGTAATAGGTTCCTTTGGGTTTTTTTGCATAGACCCAGACTCTTTTTCCCTCATCACTTACGGTGGTCAGCCTGTCTCTGTAACTTATATCCTGACCGGGTTTGGTTTTCATTTAAGTTGTTGGTTTTTAGAAAAATTAAAAAAGCACCTTCTTCCTGATCATAGAAACAGGGAAAAGGTGCAATAGTAAAGATCTTATTTTCAGGTTTTATTCTGAAACCTTTTCTCCGTTCACCCAGCGATCACCCTCGGGCGCTTTCGGGTTCGGAGGATTGGATCCTTTTAAACTGATTATATAACTCAATACATTTTGTATCTGCTTTGGAGAGAGTTGGTCCTTATATGAGATCATTCCTTTTTCCAAAACACCATTGATTACAATTTCATACATGTTTTGTATGGTACCGCCATGAATCCAGTACTCATCGGTAAAATTCGGACCAATCAGTCCTTCCCCATGCTTACCATGACAAACAGAGCAAATTTTATCAAATGTTGCCTTCCCGTCATCAAGACTTTCATTGTCTGTAAGTACAGTCAGGCTGGCTGCTGCTTTGGCAGGGTCTTCTCTTTTATACAAATCAGCAGCCGCGGCAATTTCCTTTTCGTACTTCACATCCTGCAGGTCTGCTGATTTAAATACGTGGTAAACCAGGAGAAATACCACAGCAAAAATGATCGTTAAATAAAACAGGTACTTCCACCAGGGGGGGAGGTCATTATCAAGTTCACGAATTCCGTCGTATTCATGTCCGGCAAGTAGCTTTTCATGTGTAATTTCGTCAAATTCCGGCTCATTCGCATGATGCAAATTATTGTTTTTTTCGTCGTTTGTAGCCATATCTGAAATATTTTATTTTTTAATTATCTTGATTTATTTCTTCATCTTCATCCATGGGTATTTCACTCCAGCGTTTCATATCCTTTTTATCCGTTGTGAAAGTGTAAATAGTAACCATAATAAAGACTGCCAGAAACAGGAACATGGCTATGACCGGGAACTTAGATAACCCGGTCACTTCTACGCCATTCTGTAATATCAAAGTGATCATTATTATTTGTTTTTTTCAACCATTATGTCAGTTCCCAGCCGTTGCAGATATGCAATCAGAGCCACAACCTGCCGTGTAGGTTCTACATCAATACCTTCGGCTTTCAGTCCGTCTGCTATTCCTTTTGCCTGTTTCATGAGCTCATCATTAGCAATCTTATCATACCCCTCGGGGTAAGGAACTCCCAGTTTTTGCATTACTCTGATCTTTTTAGGTGTAAGCCTCAGGTTGATGTCCTTTTTCGCCAACCAGGGATAGGGAGGCATAATGGATTTGTCATTGATTTTCTGAGGATCCATCAGGTGATTGTAATGCCAGGAATCGGGTTTGTAAAGCTTTCCGGATTTTACCCCCTCACGTGCCAGGTCGGGACCGGTTCTTTTGGAGCCGTACTGGAAGGGATGGTCATATACTACTTCTCCGGCTTTGGAATACTCACCATAGCGTTCAGTTTCTGACCTGAAGGGCCGGATCATCTGAGAATGACAGTTGTAACATCCTTCGCTCACGTAAACATCGCGCCCCTGTAACTCCAAAGGAGTGTAGGGTTTGACACTTTCAATAGTAGGAACATTGGTTTTGATAAAGTAGGTAGGTATAATTTCTATGATACCACCAATCAGGATAACTACCATTGCTGCAATTAAAAACAGAATGGGCTTTCTTTCAAGAAAACGGTGCCAGCCTTCACCTGCAGCTCTTTTCCCCTGAGTTTGTAAAGGTACAGCCTGCGATTCTTCATCGGCAATAAAACTACCCGCTTTTACAGTTTTATACATATTGTAAACCCAGAGTAAAAGTCCTGTGTAATATAAGGTTCCGCCAAATGCCCTGATGTGGTACATGGGCAGGATCTGAGTTACCGTTTCAAGGAAATTCGGATAAACCAGAAATCCTTCAGGGGTAAATTGCTTCCACATGGAAGCCTGGGTAATCCCTGCAAAATAAAGAGGAATGGCATAAAAAAGAATTCCCAATGTGGCAATCCAGAAATGCGTATTTGCCAGTTTAATGGAATACAATTTTGTGTTAAAAAGTTTTGGTATCAGCCAGTAAAGCATACCGAAAGTGAGAAATCCGTTCCAGCCCAACGCTCCGATATGAACGTGTGCAATGGTCCAGTCGGTAAAATGGCTGATTGCATTTACCCATTTCAGAGACATCATCGGACCTTCAAAGGTGGACATTCCATAGGCAGTTACGGCAACAACAAAGAATTTAAGAACCGGATCTTCCCGCACCTTATCCCAGGCTCCTCTCAATGTAAGTAGTCCGTTGATCATACCACCCCAGGAAGGAGCGATCAGCATGATAGAGAAGGCTACACCCAGGGATTGTACCCATTCGGGAAGTGCCGAATAGAGCAAATGGTGCGGGCCTGCCCAAATATATAAAAAGATCAGTGCCCAGAAATGAATAATGGACAGACGATAAGAATAAATGGGCCTGTTTGCCGCTTTTGGCACAAAATAATACATCAAACCCAGATAGGGGGTGGTAAGAAAAAATGCTACCGCATTATGTCCGTACCACCATTGTACAAGAGCGTCCTGAACTCCGGCAAAGAGCGGGTAGCTTTTGAAAAGACTTACCGGCAATTCAAAGGAATTAACAATGTGCAGTACTGCCACGGTTACCCAGGTAGCAATGTAAAACCAGATAGCCACATAAATATGGCTGACCCTTCTCTGAAGTAATGTGCCAAACATATTGATACCAAAAACTACCCAGACAAGCGTAATAGCAATGTCAATGGGCCATTCCAGTTCAGCATATTCCTTACTGATTGTGATGCCAAGCGACAGGGTAAGCGCAGCAGAAACAATGATGAGCTGCCATCCCCAGAAGTGGATTTTACTTAGTAAATCACTATACATCCTGGTTTTTAACAACCGCTGCATTGAGTAATATACCGCCGTGAAAATGCCATTTCCAACAAATGCAAATATGGCAGCATTTGTATGAATCGGCCGGATACGACCAAAGGTAAAATACTCGAGATGCATCCCCCATGAAGGGAGAAAGATGTGAAAAGCTGCAAATAAGCCATAGAGTAATCCGACTACTCCCCAGATCATTGTAGCATAAGCAAATTGTTTGACAATTTTATTGTCATAATAAAACTTTTCAGGTTCCATAAGCAATCTTTGTTTTGGTTATTTTATTGAGTTAACGGGTTTTTCTTCTTCTGTATCCTTTTTTTCTTCCTTATTCTCTTTATCTTTCTTTTCAGGCAGGTCATCATCAAACAAAATTCTTACAGCCGGACTGTAATCATCTTCATACTGGCCGCCTTTCACAGCCCATATAAAAGCAATAACAAAGCCCCCTGTAACAATGGCTCCAATGATAATAAGAAAGACAATGGCATGCAATGATATATATATGCTAATTTTTGAAAACAAAATTATCAGAAATCAGCAAAAACACAATAAAAGTTATTTATTTAGAATAATTCTATGGAAAGAGATTGCATCAGGGCAGGACTCTTAATTATTTCCCGGTTTTATAGTGCTTTGCCAATAATGAAATGTTTAAGGTAGCAAATGCAACTACTGAAACAGAGCTTATGGGCATTAGTATGGCTGCAATAATTGGAGAGAGATTGCCACCAACGGCAAATGATAAACCCACTACGTTGTATAAAAAAGAGATAGTGAAACTGGCAAAAACCACCCACATTGCTTTGCGGGTAAAGGTCATAAAACCATTCAGATTTTTAAATTTCCCCGATTTCAGAATGGCATCACATGCCGGAGAGAACTGGAAAATATCATCTGCAATGCTTATTCCCACATCACTCTCATTCAAGGCACCTGCATCGTTCAGCCCGTCACCCACCATTAATACTTTATGGCCTTCGCTTTTCAACCTTTTAATGTATCGGAATTTATCCTCGGGTGACTGATTAAAATGCAACCGGGTTTTATCCCTGAAAACAGGCAATAGTCGTTCTTTCTCAGAATCGTTGTCACCCGAGATCAAATGGAGTTCATAATTTTCAGACAAACTGTTGATCACCTGTTCCATGCCTTCCCTGTACTTGTTGTGTATGACGAAATAACCTTTTATCTGATTATTAATGTTTACAAATACAATGGTTGACACAGCTTCTGACCGGGTTGTTTTACCGGTAATAAATTCTTCAGAACCAATGTTTACTTTTATCCCCTTTACCTCTGCGGTGATTCCCATGCCCGGAATTTCTTTGAATTTTTCAACAGGGTAAATGATCTTGTCCGGAATATCATTTGTAATTGCCCTACTGACAGGATGTGCAGAGTGCATACTAACGGACCGGATCATCCCCATTTCTTCACCGCTTAATTTCTCCCCTTTCCACTCGGTATCCATTTCGGCTGAGTAAGTAATGGTGCCTGTTTTATCAAATACGATGGTATCGGTTTTGCTCAGCCGTTCCACCACCGATGACTGTTTCAGATAAAAACCACTACGACCAAACCAACGCATGGTACTACCGAAAGTAAATGGCAGTGTGAGTGCAAGAGCACACGGGCAGGCAATGATCAACACCGAGGTAAATGCAAAAATGGCCTTTGAAGGATCCCTGAACAACCAGAAAGTACCTGCTGCAACCGCAACAAGCAATATGACTATCGTAAAATACTGGCTGACTTTATTTACAACAGATTCAATTCCATCTTCACTTTCTGCTTTTGTCTGGTACTGATTCCAGAGTTGGGTCAGATTGCTTTGATCCACACTTTTTGTTACTTCCAGTTCAATGCTGCTGCCAATTTGCCTTCCCCCGGCAAATAAAACATCGCCTTCTTTTTTAATTACCGGAAGGGATTCTCCGGTCACAAAACTGTAATCAATGTTTCCGTTTCCTTTTACCAGGACCGAATCAGTTGGGATCAGTTCATGGTTTCTTATAAGGATATGATCGTTTGGTGCAATATCGCTCAGGGCCACTACATTTTCTTCACTTTCCTTTACTTTGGTGACTGCCACCGGAAAGAAAGATTTATAGGTTCTTTCAAACGAAAGTGCCTGGTAGGTTTTATTCTGATACCATTTTCCGATGAGAAGGAAAAATACCAGGCCGGTAAGTGAATCCATGTATCCGATGCCGGTTCCGGTGAAGATCATCCAAGAACTTTGCAAAAACAAAGTGGTTATTCCCAATGCAATCGGAAGGTCGATGTTGATGATTCCTTTTTTTAGGTTTTTAAATGCCGACAGAAAATAATCATTGCTGCAATAAAAAACCACGGGTAATACCAGTATAAAGCTCATCCATCCAAAGAAATCTTTCAGGAAACCTTCCAGTTGCTGTGATCCAGGCAGGTACTCCGGGAAATTATACAGCATAATGTTCATGAAACTAAAACCGGCAATGCCTATTTTAATGAGGATGTCTTTTTGCGACTTTTTATTTTCTTCATTTTTCTCCAGGGATATTTCAGGAATGTAGTGAATGGATTCAAGGAGTTCCGCAATCCGGCGAAGGCTGGTTTTTTCTTCATTATAGGTAATGAAAACCTCTTTTTTTACAAAATTCACGGAAGAATGAATGATGCCCGGTTCCAGTGTATTCAAATTTTCAAGCAGCCAGATACAGGAACTGCAATGAATAGCAGGAATGAACATACGGACTTTACTGATTCCTCCGTCAGAAAAATCAAGAATTTTGGATTTAAGTTCCTTATCATCCAGATATGCATATTTGTTACCGGCGGAGCTTGTGTCCACTTTTATCCCCGACATGGGGGCAATTTTGTAATACTGACTCAGATCTTTTTCATTCAGTATCTGATAAACAGTTTTGCATCCGTTACAGCAAAAAGGTTTACCATCCCACATTACAGGATGTTTTCCGCAATCTTCGCCACAGTGAATGCATTTTACCGGTTCCATATGTTATTAAAGAGATGTTTCTGGCTTTGAATAGGCAAAAGTAGTCAATTATCAAATAACAGTTAGCATTTATCAGTATCAAGTTACCAGGTGACCAGCAAACAGAAAATCAAATGTCGAATTCCGGACACCAAATGTCAAATTTCGAATTTCGAATTTCAAATGAAAAACATTAAGTACTGAATGTCAAAAGCATTCCATTTTGTTTCTCGCTTCTTATTTCATTTTTCATTTGTAAAACTGACTTCGACAAGCTCAGCCAGCAGACAAATTATTCTCCAAAATTACTACTCCATTTTCAAATCAATGTATTCTCAAATTTTCAAATTAACTTTACTTTTGCCTTCAGCCTTCTGCCTTACATTTTTCTTCTGCCTTCTTACTTTTTCCTTCTGCTTTAGAATAATCTTTTATATATGACAATAATCATTAAAAAATCAGTGATTTTTTTAAAACTTTGCATAAATTTGAACGTAAATTATAAATAACTGATTAACAATGGATTTGATATCTGGTATAAAAGAAAAAGCAAAAAGAAACCGGCAGAGAATTGTTCTTCCGGAGGGTTATGAGGAAAGGACTTTAAAAGCTGCCGGAATAGCAACTGAAGAAAATCTTGCAGATGTAATTCTTTTGGGTGGCCGGGAAGAAATTTTGGCAAAGGCAGCTGAATTTGGAGTAAAAAATATTGACAAAATCACCATTATCAATCCGAAACAGCACGAAAAAAAGCAGGTTTATATTGATTTGATGGTAGAATTAAGAAAAAAGAAGGGTTTAACCCCCACAGAAGCATCAAAGCTTATAGAAGATCCTCTGTATCTCGGTACACTTATGATTAAAAACGGAGATGCTGACGGAGAGGTTGCCGGCGCAGATAATGCAACAGGTGATGTTCTCAGGCCTGCTTTTCAGTTTGTAAAGACAAAACCGGGAATCAGTGTGGTTTCCGGTGCTTTTGTTATGATCCTGAAAGATCAGGAATTCGGGGAAGACGGGATGCTGGTTTTTGCCGATTGTGCGGTACATCCGGATCCAAATGAAAACGAACTGGCAGAAATTGCCGTGGCAACGGCTCATACTACCCGTGCAATTGCAGGAATGGAACCACGAATTGCTATGCTGAGTTTTTCCACAAAAGGAAGTGCAAAACATGAACTGGTGGATAAAGTGATAAATGCTACAAAGATTGCCAGGGAAATGGATCCCTCGCTTAAAATTGACGGGGAATTGCAGGCAGATGCCGCCATTGTGGATGCAATTGGTAAAAAGAAAGCTCCCGGCAGTGAGATTGCAGGCAGGGCAAATGTGCTGGTATTTCCTGATCTTCAGTCTGGTAATATTTCCTATAAATTGGTTCAACGGCTGGCACATGCCGAAGCTCTCGGTCCTGTTTTACAAGGAATGGCAGCACCTATCAACGATCTTTCCAGGGGGTGCTCGGTAAGTGATATTGTAAATATGATTGCAGTTACTGCAAATCAGGCTGCAACCGAATAAAAGGAATTGAATTCATAATACAATAATAAAATGGGTGAAGTATTAGAAGATTATGCTCTGAGTAAAAGAGAGCAGAAAAAAGGGACACTTAAGAAAGTTGGGATCATTGGTTGCGGTACCATGGGGCAGGAAATAGCTCATGTGATAAGCAAGAATGGTTTTGAAGTTACTTTTGTGGATGTCTCGGAAGAAAGAATCACAGAAGTGTTTCTTGAATTAAACCAGAGTCTGGATGAAGTGATCAATAAATGGGGGCTTACAGTAAGTGAGAAGAGGGCCATTCTTTCCAGAATACATGGTACAACAAATTACGGCGATATCAGCGATTGTAACCTGATCATTGAATCCATCAACTCCAGAAAAGCAGGTACCAGTATTGAGATCAGAAAAGATATTTTCAGAAAGGCAGAAGCTGTGGTGTCTTCAGATACCATTATTTCTTCCAATACTTCCACACTGATTATTTCAGAACTTGCATCGGTACTGGAACATCCGGAGAGAGCTGTAGGTCTGCACTTTTTATCACCGGCATCCACTGTTAAGATTGTTGAAATTGTAAAAGGACTGTACACTTCAGAATATGCAATTGATTTTGTAACCAGATTTGCAAGAACACTTGATAAAAAAGTAATTCAACTGGTGGAATCACCGGGAAATATCAGTACACGGCTGATAGTAACACTTATCAATGAAGCCTGTGAAACGCTGATGGAGGGGGTTGCTCCGGCACAACAGGTGGATGAAACCATGAGACTGGGTTTTGGTATGCAATTCGGTCCGCTTGAAATGGCAGACCGTATCGGCCTTGACCGGGTGATCCGCTGGATGGATAATCTGTATCAGGAATTTGGAGATCCGAAATTCAAGCCGAACCCTATTATTAAAAGGCTTGCCCGGGCAGGTCATATTGGCCGGAAAACAGGAGCAGGGTTTTACAAATATAAGAACGGCTCTATTATCGGTGAGTCTGTGCATTGCCCGGAATACAGATAAATTTTGAATAAGAATAAAAAATCAACTTCTATATTGATATGAAGAAAAGCAAGAAGATCATCGTTTTGAATTGTGGCAGTTCATCTATAAAGTATCAGCTCATTGATATGCCTGCCGGTAAAGTACATGCCAAAGGTGTGGTGGAAAAAATCGGTTTGCATGGTTCCTTTATAAAAAATGAAAGGGAAGACGGGGATAAGGTAAAACTGGAAGGTGAAATTGTAGATCACCAGATGGGTATAGAGTATATTTTAGGACTTTTATCAAGTGAAAAGCATGGTAGCATAACAAGTTTTGATGAAATTGACGCGGTAGGGCACCGGGTTGTCCATGGTGGGGAATCATTTCATTCCAGTGTTTACATCACTGACGAGGTAGTTAAAAAGATGGAGGAATGCATCGACCTTGCGCCCCTGCATAATCCGCCAAACCTGAAAGGTATTTATGCCATGCAGGAACTGATGCCCAATATTCCACAGGTGGGGGTTTTTGATACGGCCTTTCATCAGACTATGCCACCCCGTTCCTACGTTTATGCAATTCCTTACTCCTTATATAAAAAGTATTCCATCCGGCGTTATGGATTTCATGGTACCAGTCACAGGTACATTTCCCAACGGGCATGTGAGATACTTGGTGTGGATATTAAAAAGCAAAAAATCATTACAATTCATCTTGGAAACGGAGCCTCCATGGCTGCCATTAAAAACGGGAAATCCCTAGATACTTCCATGGGGCTCACTCCCGTGGAGGGATTGATCATGGGAACCCGGTCCGGTGATCTTGATCTGGGTGTATTGACCTATGTTATGCGTAAGGAACAAATTGGAATTACAACAGCAAATACTTTGATTAATAAGTTTAGCGGTATGCTGGGAGTTTCCGGGGTATCTTCTGATATGAGGGAAATTGAAGAAGCTGCATCCAGAGGAGAGAAAAGGCCTGTTCTTGCCTTGGGCATGTATAATTACCGGATACGCAAATACATAGGGGCTTATACAGCCGCCATGAACGGGCTTGATATTCTGGTATTTTCCGGTGGAGTTGGCGAGAATTCGAAACTTGTAAGATCTGCAGTTTGCCGGGATTTTGATTTCTTTGGTATTGAACTGGATGAAGAGAAAAATAAAGTAATGGGAGAAGAGGCCGTGATCAGTACTTCCGGTTCCAAAGTGAAGGTAATGGTTGTTCCTACCAATGAAGAGCTGGTAATTGCTCAGGACACCATGAGAATAATTGATGAGATAAAAAAGTAAAAGAAACCTGGAATATACATGTCATGAGAAATCTGGATGAGATTTTTGATCTGATTAAAGACAAAGGAACAATAAAACGGCTTGTAGTGGCTTATGCCAATGATGATCATACGATTAAGGCAGTTAGTCAGGCTGTGGATTTGGGGCTTGTGGATGGAATTCTTGTTGGAGATAAGTCCACCATGCTGAAAGTCTGTAAGGATGCCGGAATTAACCCTGAAAAATTCAGGATCGTGGATGAACCCGATGAGCTGAAGGCTGGTTTAAAATCGGTACAACTCATCCGTATGGGTGAAGGGGATCTTCTGATGAAGGGAATGATCAGTACCGATAAATATATGAGGGCAATCCTGAATAAAGAAGACGGATTGCTCAGTCCGGGAGCTATTTTAAGTCATGTGAGCGTTTTGAAACCGGAGAAATACCATAAATTACTAGTTGTTGGTGATGTGGCCATCATCCCTGCTCCTGAACTGAAAGAAAAAATTGCCATTGCAAATTATCTGATCCGTATGTCAAAAGCATTGGGCGTTCAAGAACCAAAGCTTGCGGTTCTGGCGGCAACAGAGCAGGTTTTACCTAAAATGCAGGCTTGTACTGATGCCGCTGTTCTGTCCAAAATGAGCGAAAGAGGACAGATTAAAGGAGCTGTAATTGACGGTCCGCTTGCGCTGGATGTAATCGTTGATAAGGAAAGTGCGGAAATAAAAAAACTGGACTCACCCGTAGCTGGTGATGCCGATTGCATACTTTTTCCGAATATTGAAGCAGGAAACGTCTTTTATAAGTTTCATACCAAACTTTCCGGTGGAGTACTGGGAGCCATTGTAGCGGGCGCTAAAGTGCCTGCTATTCTTTCTTCCAGAGGAGATTCACCAAAAACAAAGCTGTATTCCATAGCCCTGGCAGCTCTGTTTGCTTAACCAGGGTAAGTGGTTGAAACTTTGTTATTTGAATTGGAATTGGGAAAAAGACCCATGACTTTTTTAAACCAGAGTGTCTTTATTCAGGATTGAATGTTGATAAAATTTTGATTAGTTTTGAATATATTTATTTTCCGGAAGGTAATCCGGAGATTTTTATTTGTACAGGCCAATGAGCACACAAAGGATCTTAGCAATTAATCCGGGTTCCACCTCAACCAAAATTGCGGTGTACCGGAATACTAAGTCCCGCTTGTTGAAATCAATACGCCATACCCCCGATCAACTTAAAAATTACAAAAGAATAATTGACCAGTATCAATTCAGGAAAGAACTCATTATTCAGTCTTTGATGAAAGAAGATGTGAAGGTGAATGAAATTACGGCCGTTATTGGCAGGGGAGGTATTATGCGACCACTTGAATCGGGTGTTTATGAGGTAAATGACCGGATGCGGGATGACCTGAAAACCATGAAGTATGGGGAACATGCAAGCAGCCTGGGTGGTTTGCTTGCCGATGAAATTGCTTCCACCATACCCGGAGCCCGGGCTTTTATTGCAAATCCTACCACTGTGGATGAATTTCATGACATTGCGCGTATATCCGGTCACCCTTTGTTTGAAAGGGTTTCTATTTTTCATGCTTTGAACCATAAGATGATCGCACGGAATCATGCCAAACTCATGGGAAAGAAGTATGAAGAGATGAATCTTGTAGTTGCGCATCTGGGAGGGGGTATTTCTGTGGGAGCCCATCATAAAGGCAAGGTGATAGATGCCAATCAGGCACTGAACGGTGATGGTCCTTTCGGACCGGAAAGAAGCGGTGGTTTGCCTGTTCATGCTCTGGCACAGCTCTGCTTTTCAGGGGAATATACATATGAAGATGTAAAAAAGATGATTACCGGAGCCGGTGGTTATGTGGCTTATCTGAATACCAATGATGCCTATACCGTAAGTGTTATGGCAGAACAGGGGAACGAAAAGGCGAAGTTGATTCAGGATGCTCTGGCTTATCAGGTGGGTAAGGAAATAGCCGCAATGGGAGCGGTATTAAAAGGACAGGTCGATGCCATACTGCTAACGGGGGGGATTGCACACAATACCTACGTGGTTGACTATATCAAAACCATGGTTGCCCATATTTCCAGAGTGGTGGTTTATCCCGGAGAAGATGAGATGAAAGCCCTGGCTATGAATGCACTGAGAGTGATGACCGGGGAAGAGGAATGTAAAATTTATTAGAAGCCTATTGAACCCATAAAATTACATATTATGAAAAAGAATTTAACATTCATCGCAGTTGTTGTCAACCTTTTTGTTTTTTCCATTGTTCTAAAAGCCGAAATTAAATTGCCGGCAATTTTTGGAAATAACATGGTATTACAACAACAAACCAATGCTGCAATCTGGGGTAAAGCATCTCCCAAAAGAACGGTAAAAGTTACCTGCTCCTGGAATAAAAAAAGCTATTCAACCAAATCGGATAAAGATGGGAACTGGAAACTGAAGGTGAAGACTCCAGTTGCAGGCGGTCCTTATAAAATTATTATTTCGGATGGCAAAGCCATCACATTAAATGATATTTTAATTGGAGAAGTCTGGGTTTGCTCCGGGCAATCGAACATGCAGATGACCATGAGTGGATACCATAACCAACCTGTTTTAGGTTCCAATAAAGCTATTTTCTCATCTACGAACGAATCCATCAGGTTATTTACCGTGAAGCGGAACAAAAGCCTTGAACCCTTAGATGATTTCTCCGGTGATTGGAAACACTGTATTCCTGAGAATGTGGCTGATTTTAGTGCGGCAGCTTATTATTTTGGACGAATGATACAGGAGTCTTTGGGTGTTCCGGTTGGATTAATAAATGCAAGCTGGGGTGGAACCCGCATTGAACCGTGGATAAGTGAAGCAGGGATAAAGGAATTTGACTGGGTTAACCTACCGGACAAAAATCAGCAGGATGACTTTTCTCCTCAAACCCCAACCGTTCTTTTTAATGCCATGATTAAACCAATGGTAGGATTTGCCATGCGGGGAGGTTTGTGGTATCAGGGAGAGTCCAATCGTAATGAACCCGGGCATTATGAGAAACTTATGCCGGGCCTGATTGAAAACTGGCGAACATTATGGGGAATTGGAGATTTTTCCTTCTATTATTGTCAGATTGCACCATTCGATTATGGTACAGGAGGGGTGAATTCCGCCTTCCTTCGTGAAGCACAGTTAAAAGCTTCAACCTCTGTTGATGGAGTTGGGATGGCCTCCCTTATGGATATTGGGGAGAAAACTTGTATCCATCCGGCTGATAAAGAAACTACCGGAGAAAGGCTTGCTTATCTGGCATTAGCTAAAACTTACGGAAAAAAGGGCTTTGAATATTCTGGTCCGGTATTAAAAAAGATGTCGGTGGAAGGATCTATTGTAAAACTCACTTTTGACCATGCGAAAAACGGATTAACCACTTTTAGTAAAGAATTGGTAAATTTCAGAATTGCCGGAGAAAACAAGCGTTTTTATCCTGCTGAAGCTGTAATAACCAGAGAAGGGATTACTTTGACCTCACCGCATGTGGAAAAGCCGGTTTCTGTGCGATATGCATTTGATAATTTTGTAATTGGGGAACTTTTTAATACGGAAGGGTTTCCCGCTTCTTCTTTCAGGACAGATGATTGGGAGATAAAATGAAAACTCCAATGGTGATACTGTGAGAATGAATCTAAAGTTTGATGAATTTAAAGGACAGCCCGGATAACCGGCATAAAAGAATATTTAATCTGATTGCGCCGGTATATGGTTTGCTGGATAGGTATGTGCGAAGGAATTTTGAAGCAGCAAACCGGATTGCATGCCGGATGGTTGATGTAAAGGGTAAAAGAGTGTTGGATATCGGTACCGGTACGGGAGCCTGGGCAGCCTTATTTCTTGAGAACGGGGCAGGGGAGGTGCATGGAATTGATTTTGCCGAAAAAATGATCCGTGTTGCAAAAAAACACCATGGAGAGTTCATTCGATTTAATACCGGTGATGCAATGAATATTGAGAACTTCGAAGACCAATCCTTTGACATTGTTACGGCTTCCTTTGTTTTGCATGGGGTGAAGGAAGAAAAGAGAAGGATGATCCTCTCCGAAATGAAAAGGCTTTCAAAAGATGCGGTTATTATCCATGATTACCATGGCCCGACTGCTGCTTTTACCCGTTTTCTTGAGTATATGGAGAAAAGCGATTACATTCATTTTAAAAGTAATTTTTACAATGAATTAACAGAAATGTTCCCAAATGTTAAAAGGAAAAACCTGAGAAACGGAGCTGCGGTCTATGTAGGATATGTGTCTTAAATGAATGCCTAAAATTATAGAAATTAATCTCTATCTGTTATTCCTTATTTTGTAATTTGGAATTTTAGTTCATTTTGAATTTTCAATAAAGAAATGCCTAAAATGCCTAAAATACTTAGAATGCCTAAAATTATAGAGATTAATCTCTATCTGTTATTCCTTATTTTGTAATTTTGAATTTTAGCTCATTTTGAATTTTCAATAAAGAAATGCCTGAAATGCCTGAAATGCCTGAAATACTTAGAATGCCTGGTATCAAGTCAAATGTATTACAGCTTTATTATTTATCATTTCGAAGGAAGTATGACTGAGAAATCCTGGAATATAAGAAGATTTCTCACCATCGTCCCTCAGGTTCGAAATGACAAACAAAATGTGACTTGGCACCAGAATGCCTAAAATTAATGTCGTAATTTATAGAACTTTTGTTTTTCATTTTAGTCATTTTGAATTTTAGGCAATTAGAATTCTAAATTTTAGGCATTTACAATTCTAATAAACAATCACTTCATCGCAAAAAATCCAGGCCGGCAGTCCTGCGGCATTATGCCAGCTGGGAGCAACTTTCCGGTTGAAAGCTTTTACTTTTATATACCTGGCCTTTCTTGCAGGGAAATCCAGATTATAATATTCTATATCGTTGATCTTACTGCTCTTTTTCAGAGGTTTTGAGCTGTTTACCGTAAGCAAAGGTTTAAATACCTTATTTTCATCGGCAAGAGAGCAGCTTACTTTTTCAGGAAAAAATACAATATGATTACTTACCTGAAGAAAAGCCATATTTAAATGGTTAATTTCCATTTCGTTCCCCAGATCAATGATTGCTATCATATTGTTTCCTTCAAAACCCAGCCAGTTGGCATAAAAGCTGTTTCCACCCAGCGCTCCGTCGGTAAGTGCTTGAGGATCTTCGTTTGCATATTTCTTGGGTTTTGTCTGAAGTTCCACTTTAGCATGCAGGGCGATATCCGGCAATTCAGCTCTTTTCAATGTTTTCCTGTAAAACGACACATAATCATCCACACTAAACCGCATCTCATTCATCATGGTAATTCCGGATGCCTTACAAGTTTCGTAAAACCACTCCAGCCGGTCTGCCGTTAAATTATCCGCAATCCTTTTCCCTTTCGTGTCCGTTGAGACCATTTGGAATGCCGGGGAAAGGTTTTGCCTTGCCGCTTCCAGGCTGGCATAATCGGTACTCAGCCTGGCTGTTTTTATACGGGCGAGTATATCAGGTTTGTCTCTGGTTGCTGCCTCTGCCTTATTAAACAATTTATTGTATTTATCCAACATTTCTGCACTGAGGAATGAATGAAAGCCCTGTGATGGATCACCATACAGAAAAAGAAAAAAACCGGGATCATTTTGGAGCTCCTGATGGATTAGAGAAATGTATTCTTTGATAAAAATTCCGGCTTCTCCATAGTAACCATTTACAAAATCATCGATGATTTTATTTTCATCAGCATCAGGATTCCATAATAGTTTGGCCATCAGGTAAGAACGTAGTTCAAACAGCTCGCTTGGCTGATTGCTGTGCTGTTCAAAAACCCATTTTGCATGATTGTCCCTGAAAAATTGCAGGTTGGGCTGAAGCGTATAAATATTGGGGAAAGGCGCCAGAAAATTGGTGAACTGTGTAGTATAATCCCATATCCGGATGTTATCTGTTAATTGTTTCCATCCGGTCAGATCTTCTGCAAAAGGAATGCAATTTTCCTGAATGGGTGCGCTCCGGTCACATTCAATGGAACAAAGAGTGATCAGAACATTTTTTGCAGGCGGGGTTTTGCAGGGTTTGCGGGTGTACTGATAAGCAAGTGTAGAGATGGTTTTATCCGGAAATTCAGCCGCAACTGCATTTACAAAACGGATCATGGAACCACTGGGCGACCCTTCCTCCTCATCGGTTTTTCGGCAATCATCACATGTACAATACTGGGTATTATCATTCTGGCTCACCGATATGATTGTTGCATCAGGATATTTTTGAAACAATGCTTTTACGGAATCTTTAACAATTTGAAGTACATCCGGATTGTTTAAACAGAGTTGTGTCGCAACCCTGTGACCCTTCCGGAGCGCGTAATACTCTGGGTGATTTTTGAAATAGTAGGCTGCAGGGAGGAAACGATGAAAAGTATGAACCCTTGCTACCGGAACATATCCCGGAAAGGCACTATGTGTTACCCTTAGTTTGTCGGCAAAATCAGGATGATCATAAAACAAGCGGGAATGAACGGTACGGGTAGTGATCTCAGGGGTATAGGTATAGTTAAGCGGAGTTTGAAGTTTTGTTGTTTTTATTTTCGGAACCTTCTCTACATCAGGTGAGTACCATTGACATCCAAGATATTCTTCCAAAAAAACAGAAACTGCGTTTAAGGTACTTCTGGAATCTCCACCGGTAATGATCAGCCTGCTCCCTTCATTTCTTATCAATACCTGATGGGGATCCATTCCAGCTTCTGCAAAACCCAGCCTTATCTCTTTAATATCCTTATTGTGACTGCTCTCCTGAACAATTCCAATGCTTGCTCCTGAGATTTTTTCTATGTATTGTTGCAAAAACCGGCCGGCTTTTAAAATGATGGTATCTGCATTTTCTGGTATTACAATTTGATAATCGGATTTACCATGGTTTGCCAATTCTATGAAATCCTTATTATTGCAGGAGAAAAAAAACAATGGCAGGACAAAAAGAAGGAAAGAAGTTTTCTTTTTTAAAAAGTTGCGTACTGAATGAATCATGAGTCGGGATTTTTACAATTTAATCGATAAAGTTACAATTAATCCCTGATATAAAAAGAATATAAGTCATCCTCATCAGAAAACAATATTAATTTGTTCTCTGGCCAGGATAGTTATGGAATACATGCTTGATTGATAATTAACCTGCCTTATAACCTGCCCTGACTGAATTAGAAAGTGCCAAAAAGATTCCGGATGCTTCAGCAATCGAAGGGAGTTGTTTTTTCTTTGAATGCTTAGCATTAAACTCTTCCCATAATCCTTCTACTTCATGAGATCTTAGCAATATATCTGATAGTTCATTAGCCTTGCTTTCTTCAATAAAGCCTTTAACTACCTCTGGAAGATATTTCGCATATTCTGCTAATTCAGTACAACGCCCATGTGGAACCTTATTTTCTGATAATTTTTCAAAAGTGTCTGCAAGGCATACAGAAACAGCCTGGAAGTAATCAGCCATTTCATCCCTTTTTTGCTTATCTGCCTTAGCCAGGCTGTCTTTAAGTCCAAACAAAGCTTTCGCAACATCAATAATATCTTTAATTATGCTGATCATATTTTCCTTCGTTTTATGTTAATAAATAAATAAACTTTAAGAAATCATTTTATAGTTTTTGCAAGTTCTTCCAGAAAAGCAGACCGGTCAACAAGTCCTTTAAACCGATCTTTATTATCGGTTAATGCAACAAAATTACCTGATCGTTTTATAATTACTTTTGCCAATTCCTGTGATTCGGCATCTGAGAATTCTACTACTGAAGAGGTTACTAAATCTGGACCAAGTATTTCATCAATAGTGTAGCCTTTAAGCCAGGTAGTTCTTTCCCATGTTTTTATTGGGTTTCCAAAGGAAATCCACTGCTCCTTTGTTTCAGGTAGTGGCTCAATGTCTTGCTTTAACTCATCAATATATTTCTGAACAATATTGGATATTTGCCAGGAATTTGATTCAGCCAGGGCTGCCAGCTCATAGGGCTCATTTGATGTTTTTGGATCAGGAGCGATACTGGAATATGCCTTAATAAATGCTGATTCCAGCCATGGATAGAATTGAGCCAATGACCTGCATACATCAGACGGACTAGAACTACCTACAAAACATCTGCTTATGTCCCCCCGGGTTTCAATAAAGACAAAAGATTTGATTCCATTTACCCGTCCCAATATTAAACTAAATATATATAAACGTGAGGACAGCCATTTATTCCCTTTCCCAAGATCGATTAATGCATAATCAGCAGGTTGTTGGGTAGCAAGTTGTTTAAACAGGCTTTGGGATGCACTGTCAAAAACCCGTGTAGGCGCAAGCTGCTGGATATCAAAATCATTCGCAAATTTTGGTGACATTTCTGTCATAGTTGACAATTCAATTCCAAAATCGCCAATTGATAATTTAGTTATACGTTTGCCTGTTTCAGTAATTAATCTGCTAAGTGGTTTACGCATTGCAAATAAGGTGATTCCAACCAATAAAGGCCATGCAACTGCATCCAAAACATTAGCAATTTCTGCTCCGGTTATTGTCATGTTTTCTTGATTTTTTTTTTTAATATATCAAATTGAGACTACAAATGATACATAATAGTTAACTTGCTAAGGGCCGGATACATACCATCTCGCACCAATCCTGTTGCTTCTTATATCCGGACCGACGGGGCCCTTTCCATGAAAATGATCATTATAATTCCATACACCATCATCCTTTCTAAAAACGCCCATTACAATGCCAATACGATCGTTTGGCTGGTGATCATCAATGGCATCAAACCATGCCTGTAAAACTGTCATGTTAGCATTTACCATATTACTGGCAAAGGCTCCTGAAAACTGATTGTTCGCCTGTGCATTCGTATGAAAACCCAGTAATAAATGCAGACCATTAAATTCCTGGTTCCAGTTTCTGAAGGGTTCCTTTCCATCGCTGCCTTTTCCCATTACCTTACAGGAGTATAAAGCCAGCCATTCCAGATCTTTATCACCCCAATCCCCGGTAGCATCATTGTTATCCAGCGTTGAATCATCATGCGAATTATTCTCAAAAGTAAAATAGCCAACATTCCCATGCCCTACATAAAAAGTAATATCCGTGTTATCTATCCATTGGTTATCCTCAGGTCCTTTAAAATCCTGTTCCCATGCATCCAGCCCTCTCCAGTTGAAACGCTTTTTTACTCCATCCGAATTCATCTTGTTAATAAAACCCTGTTCAAGCCCTCCAAATTGGTTAAATACAGAATTTTCCGTTCCGTATTCCCTGATACCATCTTCAAAGGGAAAAATTTCAACAATTTCAGCAAAAACAATTTCACTAAATTCAATATGCTGGATGGTCTGAACAAATACACCATTATTATCGATTACTTCCAGCTTAAGATTTTCATATTTTTGCTTACTTCGCTGGAAGAGTGAATATTTCATTTCTTTCTCTCCTTCTTCTACCCCAAAGCTTGGAGAACTCCATCGTATCCGGTAGGGAGGAGAGCCTCCCTCGATTTCTGCTGTGGCTACAACTTTGTTGCCCTTCATCCGGGCTTTAATGTAAATGGCAGGGACATATTTTACATCGTCAATTGCAGGTATGGAATACTGTAACAGAAATATCCTTTGTCCATCTATAATTGCAGTCCCTGAGCATTCATAATAGGGAATAAGTGTATGTACTTCTTTCTGACACAGTGGAGGTGCATAATAGAACAAACGGGTTTTAATTTCAATGTCTCTAAGTTCGAGCTGGTTGTACATATTTTTACAACGCTCCTTCACCTCATTAGCATCCAGAAGCGGAACCATTTCCCCGCGGGACAGGTTGCGGTTGGCATACCTTAACCTGTTTATCAATCCTTCGCCATAAAAACTTGCACTTATTTTTGCTCCGGGGCCTTCGACCGGAATATCATCCACCCGGATATTATAAGTAACTCTGGTATTTATTGCGGTTTTAGAGATAGAATTCTCTCTTTCATTCTCAATTATCAGCCAGTTGTTTCTGGAACTGGCTTTACCTCCGGCAGGTAACAAATCTGTTCTATCCAGCGCTGCCATAAAAATTTCTTCTGCCACAGCCGGACGTATGGTTTTGGTAGCTTTAAGACCCTCAAAATTCAGAGCTTCCGCCAATACAGGCTGGTCGTCTTCGTCTCCACCTTCTTCTCCAATAATTTCAAGGGGCAAAGAAAAGTAATTTTTTGTATCAATGATGGAGATACGCCCGTTTCTGTCAATGTAATTACCGGCTTCCAGTATAGCCTTGTCCATTGGCAGAAGTTGTAGTAATCTTTTCGCAGATTCAGGTGTAACCCCTGATTTCTCAACCTTGTATACAGCAATCGTCTGTTGTGCCTTTGGTACACAAGATGAGAATAGAACCGTTGTAATCATTATGATCATAACAGTAAAACCAGAAATAAAATGCTTCATGGTAACCTCCTTTTTAAAAGTTATTTAATCAGATAAATAATGTGATAATAAATTATTTGATCGTCTTTGTATATCTTTAAATTATATGTGAGATTTACCTTTTCAAAATGTCAGGGAATGATTTTTATTGTTCCCCTGAAACCCTGTTTAGTTTGTCTATAAAGTCAGGTGTTTCAAAAGAAATCGAAACCCTACTTAGGAAGCTTCCCCCATTCGGGATCCTTAGCCCGCCATTTGAAATACTTCTCCGTATTCGTTTTCCCGCTTTCAATTAAAGCCTCAATTTTATCCTTGGACAGATCAAATTCCGTAGTTTTAACATTCAACGTATCAATAAATATTGTCCTGTTCCAATCGGGGCCGGTTAAATGGGCTTTGTTTGCAAGTTCCATAAGAAAATTCAACAAACCAATCGCATGGTCCTTGATACTTTTTATCTCCATGGGAACTGTACTCCAGTTCTTCCTGTTGGCTTGAATAGATTCTTTGGAATCCAATCTAAAACCCAGTGTTTCAAAGTTATAAACATATCCGTCATCGTCCTCCCTGAATTCTCCGGTATTTTCCGGGTTTGATAAATATTTTTTATGATCAAACAGGTTGACAGGATAATTGTATGCAACTCCGCCGTCAACCATTATGTCCTGGTTAAACCTGACAGATTTAAAATAAAAGGGGATACTCATAGACATTCTTACCACATCCCTTACCGGAACAGATGGGGTGTCTTCATTAGAAAATATCTCGATTTTTTGTTGGCTAAGATTTGTTACAGCCAGATAAAGTAAGCGAAATGGAGATTCAGGTGATTTGGCGGATTCTGCCAGTTCGCCAAAAGTAAAGCCTTCCTTACCTGTTTTTTTCTTTATTTTTTCACCAATCCATTCCGTAAAGGCATCTCCTTTAAACCATCCGTAATTTCTTATAATCCGAAGCATATTATTTACAATAAATCCGCTTTTATCTTCAAATTCTTTGAAATTGGTTGATGCAATAACATTAGAAACTTCTTCAAAAGAATAACCCAATGATAATAAAGCAGCATTTATCGCTCCGGCAGATGTTCCTGCAACTCTTTCAATTTGTGGCAGTATTTTCATGTCGTCCAGTACTTTTAAGGCACCACCATAGGCGATTCCTTTCACACCGCCACCTTCAAAAACGAGATTTTTAAAATTGTAGTCCATGATATATTGTTTTAAGTTAAATTAAGTTATAAGCCAAAAGTATGATTCAAATGTCGACCACTGAACACCGAACACCGAATGTCAAATGTAGAAGTAGGAGCGCAAAGTACTGAATACCGAAAGTTCCCTCCACTTCTTTTTAAATCTTCATTCGTTAATCGATATTATGTTATTCAAACGATGAACGATGAACGATGAAGGTTGAATGTCGAATATCAAATACTTCAACCATGTTTAGATATTCGTTATTCTAATATCAAAGAACCAAAGGATAAAGAATCAAGATCCAAGATCCAATATTCAAGAATCAAGAACCAAGAGCCAGGAACCAGGAATCAAGATGTCCATTTTTGAAAAAAAATGAGTTCTTTCATTTACATTTCCTTCAGTCTTATTTTTTTATTCTTTTTTCAGTATAATTCTACAGCTGTCATCAGCTGTTTTAATGTCAATCTTTTTATTCTTCAAAACTGAGGGTGCAATATCCACAGGAAGTGTATTGATAAACCGGTTTAACTCAGTACAAAATACTTTCATGTCTTCATTATTCCTTGCATTTAGAATTGAATCAGTGTTTAAAACCGGGTTGTTTTTCATTCTTCCGGATTCTTTCTTAATTTTTAGATCATTCATATACCAGATACTGTCTTTTATGCCCGGTTTTATTCCATTTTCCAGCTGCAAGGCTTCTAACGAATCAATGAGTCTGTCCTGAATCAAACTGAAAAGTAAAGAAGATTTTGTATTCAATGTAAAATCCAGTCCATAGAAATTATGGCTTGCATTTTTCAGGCTTGTAATAAAATCTGAAATCCGTTTCGCCTTATTGTCAAAGGTGTAAGTTTGGTTAAAATATGCGATAGCTGAATCAATGGTATAAACTTCATCATTCCTGACTACAGAGTCACTCAGAATTACATCCAGGGTATAATCCAGATAATCGGTATGAAAATATACTCCTGTTAACTCTTCACCCAACATAAGCGAAAAGAATTCCTTTAAATGTCCTTCTGCATTTTCCTGAGAACGCTGAAGGATTTGTTTCTCCATGGCCTGTTTTTGAAGTTTATCAAGACATCGTTGTTTTACCATTTTTGTATATTCGGGTTTTAAGCGTGCTCCCCGCCCGGCAATTAAAAACTCAAACCCTTCCACCCCTTCTTCCGGAATGAACCATGGATTAATGGTGGCACTGATAATCTGAGGTTGGAGCCCTATAAAATGAATTCGTTTCCGGCTTTTTTCATACCTGAAATTACGATCGGTAAATTCTCTGAAATCAAACCCGGCTTTTACCCAACCCCGGCCAATCATCACCAGGCGGCTATGGCGGTAGGTTTTTTTTGCATCGCGTTCAATTTTTTCTTTCCGGATATTCTTAAATTCATCTGTTTCAATCTCCATTAACAAATTACGCCAACCGTAACGATTAAGATAAAGCCTTTTCATCAGCGTTTTTTTATTTTCTATACTGAGTGTCTTATTGTTTTCATTTCTTTTGTAATTTCTGTCCTTAATTTTCTCGAAAATATAATACAAATAGGTGTTGTATAGAGAGTTGCCGGTTAAATCGGGAAAGGCTTTTTTGAATGAATTATAGATGCCATTTTTACTCTTGTCGGGTAAGTTTTCTTCGGCAAAATCAGAAATGGCCAGCTTAAATTCTTTATGCAGGTCATCAACAATGTAATTGAATTCCTGCATTTCACTGTATTCCTGATCCCCTATTACCTCCTTTAGCGAAGCAATTACCTCACCATAATATTCTGCAGTGATCAGCTGGCCTATTTCACGAATACTTTGAACCTGAACAGGAGTATTTTTCAGCGTTCGTTTTGTTGGGGCCAGCAGGTCAAAAGGATCAAACCAGGAAAATACCAATACCAGGGCTACCACAAAAATAATTTGCAGCACCAGGGATGTTCCTTTTCCAATTAGTTTACCCATTTCCTTATTGTAAGTTAAAATCTGCTTTTATTTCAGACATGTAATCTGCCCCGTCAATTATTAATATTAATTTCCTGTATAAGATTTGAAGAATCAGCAAATGATATATAAATCTCTTCATAGCCCAGGTTTTTCAGCATTCCTTCCATAAGTTTTCGTGTATTTTCCTGAGTTTGTTCAATGATTCCCATGAATTTCAGATGTGTTCTGATATCCATTTCAGCTTTCCTGAAATAATCCTCCTGATCAATTACATCAATTTTGTTAAAAATATCATTGTCTGAGAGGATGGTATCAATCCTGTATTTGTCAAAGGGATAAGCAAAATCCAGTACTTCAACCGGTGGCAAACGCAACTCAATCATTTTCTTATCAATAATCACATCGTTTCGTTTCAGTTTTGTAAGGTCAATACCGGTTTTTACAATTGCCTGAGAATAGGCCACAAATTCGGCATTGCTGATTTTTACCAGTCCAAATATTTTTCGCTCTTTATCTCCGATTACCACCTTGTCTATAATAGTTTCGGTGGTGGCCATTTTTGCAGTACTTTTTATCTTACTGATAACCAATGGCCTTTTGTTTTTCTGACAGGCGGTACTGTACAGAAATAGCAGAACGAATAGTATGTAAACTTCTTTTCTCATTTATTGAACGGCATCCGGATAATTAAAATCACTAATATCCTGATCAGAATTTATCCCTGTTTTTTCGGTTGAAAATATGGCTTTACCTTTTTTTAGGATTTTCTTTGCCAGTGATGCATCTTCAGATGGAGGAACCGGTGCTGATTGAGTTAAGCCTTGTGGGAAGGACTTTTCACTCTGATCATCCTCTTTACTATATATTTTTTGACTTTTATATCCGATTAGCTCCAGTGATTTGTTTCCGAAATAGAAGGCGATCATCATTAGAAAGGCGGTTTTAAAGAAGTCAAAATTATCAACAAGGAATGCATTTTCATCCAACCGGTTTTCCATTCCCAAAGCGGCTATTGTCATGGCCAGCCCACCTATCATCAGGGTGAGTGCCAGTGTTCCGCGTATGGTGCCTTTTGGTAGTCCCAGTGTTTCACCTGTATTTGGATTCTCCTTTGGAATTTTATCCTCATTTTCCGGTGCATATTTAATTTCCTCGCGGAGTATTGCCCAACTTTCATTGGTCAGGCCTCTGTTAATGTTATAGAAATAAATAGCCCAGGCATAATAAGCACCCAGTCCGCCAAACCAGATAAGCAGCAATAATAGAGCAACCAAATTATACAATTCATTACCCGGTTTGGAGCAAATTTTAATAATAACAGAAAAAGTTGGTATAAGTATCACCAGTTCAACCAGGCCCATCAGGCCAAGGAACAGCCAATTACGACGCTTTTTATTAATGCTTGCCCGTTTTATTGAATCATTTTCACGCATGACGTATTATTTTAATTTATTAATTCTGTCTTCATTGTAAATACTTATTTGTACAGGAATATTGTTATCCAGTTGTTCTCTCAAATAACCGTATAACCTGCGGAAGGTTTCTCTGGAATTTGATAAAAATGCATTTTCATTGCTAACATTCAGACTATCGGAAACTAAAATACAGCCCTCCGTATCAGTATGACCACCACCATTATGAATATATATGGAATGAAATCCTGGAACATTCTGCAGTTGTAGATGCCAGGTAAACCATTCAGGATATCTTTCTCTGTATTTTAAGGTCAAATCGGTTTCTTCTTTCCTGAATTGAATGTGATAAGTACCCGCAGGAATTCGGGTTTCGCCCTTAATCTTTACTTCGTGAAAAGTATCTTCAAGAGTGTAGCAATAGAATTTTTCATTCACGAAAAGCAGCCCGAGGGTAGTTGTTTTGTCGTCGGAGTATCGTAAAAGGCTTAAGGCCGTACCTTTAAAATTTCCGCTTGTATCCGAGATGCTTGCTGAAACATTTGCCTTCGTATTATTTTCCGGATTTTGTGATTCCGGTGTTTCCTTCTCTTCTGAAAACTTTTTTTTAAAGAAATCAATAAGCAACTGAAAGGCTTTAACAATGGTTCCTGACAGACCGATTACCCATAGCCATATGCTTTCAATCAGTTCCGGTTTAACGGCAAACAGGACGATCAGAAAAGTAAGGCCGGCAATCAGTATAAGTAACAGGATACGGTTCATATGTGGAAAACTTCTTAATTATCGAAAATTATTTTGTTCTATTCTGTGGAATATTATGCTTCCGGAAAAATAAAATCATCATAGCTTAGCTGACATCAATGAAGCCTTTACCAACCCAGCCTTCCACCATGGTCTCAACTTTAAACCAACCGTTGCGTTCTTCAATGACTTTGACTTTAGTACCCCGGGTGAGAGGTCTGGCCACTTTTCTGAAATTCACACCTGCATCTTCTCTGATATTTAACAGATTAGCAGTTACAACTCCTTCTTTATCAATTAGATTTGGTTCGTCGGAGCGATTTTGCGTGAGAAGGTTATCCCGGAATTTATCCAATGGGAAAGCAGGTCCCGGATCCTGTTTTCGTCCTGGAGATATTTCCTCATGACCCAGTATGGTGTTCAACTTGTATTTTTCAATAAGCATTTCACAAACCTGACGGCATTTATCAATTTGTTGCTCTGTGTATGTGTGCCAGTATTTTGGAGAAGTCTCATTTCTGTGAGTAGCGAAAACAGCTTCATTGGCCTGGTACTTCTTTCCAAACCAGGCCTGGTATTCGCTACCTACTTTTGTCAGTACACCTGCATTATCCAATTCAATGCCAATGGAATATTTATTCAGCCATTTGCGGTTTCGGTAAAAGCTGTCACCGGCATGCCAGGATACGGTATCAAACGGGACCAGCTGGTAAATTTCGCCTTCCCGGCCTATTACCATATGCGCGGAGGCTTTTACCGGCCCTGCCAAAAAGTTCGCCGATGATTCCGCACTTCTTCCGGCGGTGTAATGAATGACGATGGTATCAAGGTTACCCGGAGCAAATTTTTCTTTGTTTTTAGGGCAATCCATTTGCGTAACATTGTCGCCCACAATTAGATGATCATTGTTTATTTTCATTTTATTAATTATTTAATGGTAACTGATTCAGGACTTACCCCGGGACAAAGCAATCGGCAAAACTGCAAAATCCGGTTTTTCAGATCAATCCTGATACTACTATTTTAACATCTTTGATCCTAAGAGGGTGAGCTGCGCTTCCTCAGACAAATTTGCAGGATCAGATCAATGCCTGAGATATAGTCTGTTTTTTACCGGCTTAACCGGTTAAATATCACACAATTTACGAATAATATTTAGAATTGCAAAATATTTCTTTTTATTTCGGACAAATTAGTCTTTTATTAACAGATATCAAGGTTTAATAATATTATCTTATTGGTTAAATTGTACAGAATTCAATTTATAAAAACATCAGAATTTCAATTTTAATCCAATCATTACTTTGGGCTTTTTAAAGTCACCTTCAGTGGAAACAGTGAGCCATGTGTTGTTCTTAACTTTAAAGTCATATTTTAAAGCAGGGATTTTCCCTTTTCCAAGTGAGTAGAGAGAATATCCACCAATACCTACTACTGATAATAGTAATTTGCCTTTTGAATTTAATTTTAGTTTATTGAACAGAGCTGTCTGCATTTTCTTTTTCCCTAATGTGCCCAGAGTTTTTTCAATACTTTCCTTAAATCTTTCTGAATTACTTTTTGGTTTCTTAGGGTCAAGAGAAAGGAGTACAGCCTTAAAGCTCTTTTCGTTTTTTTTCCATTGGGGTTCAGCTTTTTGCCGTTGAATGAAATTTTTTCTCCTCACCTTTGCATGTCCCTGTTGAACCACATGTGTCAATTCATGTGCTAATAAATGTCTGCCGGTAGTACTTTCAGGCTTGTATTTACCGCTGTTGAAATAAATATGTTTTCCGCTTGCAAAAGCCTGTGCCCGGAGGGAACGGTTCATTTGTACAGCAGTTGAGTCAGTATGGATCCGGACATCCGTAAAATCAGAACCAAATCTGTTTTTCATGAATTGCCGGGTATTACCGGGTAACGGATTTCCTGTACTTTTACCTGAATTCAGATTTTTTTGAACCCATTCCATGGATTTGGACCGTGATGCTGCCATTTCGGACTGAGTTTGCATGAGTATCTCTTCTTCTTCCTCCTGCCGTTGAAGTTTAGCCTGAAGTTCTTCCTCCTCTTCTTCGGTGGGTTGCATCTGTAATTTGGGCATCAACTCTTCCTCTTCTTCTCCGACCGGCTGGAATTGGAACATTGGTTTTGATTGGAGCATTTCTTCTTCCCCCTCTTCCTGCATTTGAATGCTGGTTTGTAACATTTCCTCCTCTTCTTCCTCAGCTGGTTGTGACTGAATTGCACTTTCAGGCATACTCATTACCTGATCTGCTACTTTGTCGGCTTCCTGTTCGTATTTATCATTTGGTTTTCCAATTGTAACTTGGGTTTGCAATGCCGGAGTTTTTAATGGCACAGGTTTGATATCCCTGGAGTTATTAGCAACTGCTTTGCCGCTAGTCCTTTGTTCAGCTTCGGTATATGTTTTCATGGCAAAATCACTTAAGTATTCGTTATTTTTTATTATGATTTGACGGAAGGATATTTTTTTGTTTCATCAGTACCTGTTTTTTTATCTTCGCAGTCAAGGTCAATATTTGTAATGAATGGATCCAGATCATCGCTCGCATCATTTGCTATTTTTTTTCTTCTTTTATCCTCTTTCTCATGAATAGGTTGTAAAAGATCTCCATTCCAATCTTCTTTACAAACTTTCATTTTAAAGGGTTTGTTTACTGTTCCATTGTATTTCTCAAATGCAGCTTTATGTTGTTTCTCATGCGGTGTCAATATATTCTTGATCCATTTTTTCACACGCTTTCTCTGGCAGGGTTTAAGGTGAGCATATTCGGAGGGTGCTGGCAAGGTAATCGTTGGATGTGCCTTGAAAGTAAGTGCCAATATGCCAGAAACAATTATGCAATTACTATCGGGGCAGCCCGAACAATCTTTTGCCCTTTTAAATTTTAAATTTTTAGTGGTTCCTGTCCCGTTATCATAATTAGCTACCGTTTTTCCATGTAGATGGATACTGGTTGATCCTTCTCCAATTGAAACTTTTGACTCTTGTTTTCCACTTGTATACAGGGTGGGATAAACCAGATCAGTACTTGCATAATACTTATACTGTGATTCATGTAATGAATGCCCATAACCTGAATTAGCAACCGCTTTACTGCTGCGTTTATGTAGTCTTATTTTACTTGACTTACTTCTTTCCATTATGAAAAAGTTTTTCCCTCTTTTCTGAATTCTCTGATGATTCCTTCCTGTAAATCCTTGTTTTTAATAATATTTTCACCATTACTTATTGCCTTAAGAGATGCAAACCGCACTATATTCATGATCGATCCGCCTGTTACTTCATATTTATTTGCGATCTGATTCAGGTTGATATCTTTATCCAGAATGGCCTCCGGTGAAATAGCATTTTCCCACAGTTTGAGCCGTTGGGCGGGTTTTGGTACCGGGAAATGTATGATGGACTGAAAACGCCGTGCAAAAGCTTCATCAAGATTGCTTTTAAAATTGGTTGCCAGAATTACCAACCCGTCGTAATCTTCTACTTTTTGCAAAAGATAGGATACTTCCTGGTTGGCATACCGGTCGTGGGCATCGGAAATACTCGTTCGTTTGCCAAACAGAGCATCTGCCTCGTCAAAAAACAGTATCCAACCCTTGTTTTCAGCTTTGTCAAATATTCTTGCCAGATTTTTCTCTGTTTCGCCGATATATTTTGAGATGACCATGGAAAGGTCAACTTTATAAACTTCCCGGTTGGTTAGTTTGCCTATGAGGCCGGCTGTAAGTGTTTTACCCGTACCAGACGGGCCATGGAACAGGCAACGGAACCCGGGCATGGTTCTTTTATTCATCCCCCATTTATCCATCAGGGTATGACCGTGTTCTATCCAGGTAAGGATTTCTTCTACCTGGTTCGCGGTATCCTCATCCAGTACAAGATCACTCCATTCCAGCTTCGTTTCAATAGGTTTCGCGGGAAAAGAAAGGGAAAATTTCGGCTTTTTGATTTTTCCGCTTGTAAAATAATCCACATACTCTTCTGACAGACGAAGAACACCACTTAAATAGGGTTCATTCTCATTTGAGGTTTGTAACTGAAGTATTTTATGTTTGTAAAAGAAATGTTCCCGTCCGAAGATATAGCTGAAATCAATTCTCCGTTCTATATTATTTCCGGCCAGAATGAACATAGCTGTTTCTCCGGTTGGAAGAAATCCTCCATGATATTCCCCTTTTATTCCGCCAAATTCGGTAAATCCCCTGTTGAACTTCTGATTCCGGGTAAAAAACACATCCAGCAGATGGGGTTGTACATGTGGTGTTAAGCTCAGGATCAGAACAATCCGTTCAGGGATACTCAATTGATAATAATCTATAAATTCAGCATATTGTGATGAGCCCTTTTTAAAAACCGGGGGAGTGATCTTTAAAATGTCTCTGGTTCTTTTTCCCGGATTAAAGTATTGTTTAAACCTCTCATCGAGCACTTTAGTAAACCATTCCAGTTCTCCTGTCAGATGATTGACATTTATTTTTATTTTTACATTCTTTTTTACCATTCTGTTTCTATTATTTTTTTCATCCAGGGAAGTTTAACGGTATTGTAAGACCATGGTATTTTATCCAGTAGTACATCATATGCTTTTCTTTCTACCTGAAGTCTCCATCTTTCCTGCTTCTGCTTAAGTATCCCCTGACGTTGCAGAAAATTATTACGAAATCCATTTACAGAGGTGTTTTTCAAAGTTTTCCAATGTCTGATCGCTGCTTTTACCATTTCGGTTGCTGCTGTTTTTTCCTGCCTGTTTAAGGACACTTCCAGTGGAACCGGTTTTTCACGGGGATATCCGCATAAAATTTTATTTAGAATGAGGAAATGCTCCGGTTGGGGCAGATTCCCTGACACCAGGTACTGCAAGAGGTGAATCGCTTTGAAGATTACATACTCACCTGTAAATGTATCCCCCCTGGTGAAATTCAGTTTTCGGAATAATTCGGGTAAAAAAGGATGAAGCAGAATAAGGCCTGCATTTGTTATCCGGTTTGAACCTGCTTCTTCCTTGTCTTCTGTTTCAGATATTTTTTCACTGGAAGACTCAGGTTCTTTTCCTGAAAACTTTCCGGATTTCTTTTGAAGACTTCTGATTTTCAAAACAAATTCCTTTTCATCTTTGGAGCTGTTAATCAATAATTCCCTTAAAATATTCTCATATTTAACAGGAATTCTTTCTGCAAGCCTTATGAGAAAATTTTCTTCAAAGTTGAAAAGGGCTTTATTACCCGAATCAACTATTATTCCCGTCAATATGACCCGTAATATATCCTTACTGGCGGAATTGCGTAATGCAGGGAGGCTTGTTTTTTTTAATACATCCAACAGCTGATCTATAAATTCAAGATAGGTGGAAAGGCTGATTTCAAAAAGGTTCTCAAATAGTTTGTTAACTATTTTTTCAGGGAATTGATAAACCAGCCGCTCCTGAAAAGATGGTTTAGCAATATGTTCCCGGATAAAAGGCATAATTTTATCCGGTTCTGATAAAAACAGTTTTTCTAAAGTCGCTTGCAAGTCCGGAAATGAACTTACCTGGTACCATGGAACATTGCTGGTTAATAAAAATGTTTTCAGGGTATTAACATCTGACTGATCTTTCGTGTAAATCTGTACATTTTCACTATCTTTTGGTATATCATACCGGATTTCCGACAGCTTTTCATATAGCTTGTCTTTGAATAATCGGGGAAATTCTGAGGGAAAGTCTTCAAACGAAATATTTCCCAGATCAATATCAAGCCTTTCTATAACTGCCAAAGAATCCCCGGGAACAGCCTTGTTGAAAATTTCCTCCAGTATTCCTTTGATTTCGTTTCTGTTATATCTGCTTAGCTTATCCTGGATCTCCAGTGCCTGTTTTTCGTTGGCTGCCTCCAGATCAAAATATAGTTTTCCTATGTTATGCCCGTTTTTCGTCATCATTCACCAAATTATGCATTAATCTGTTCATTTGAGGTTGAGAAGATGATCAGGGAATTAATTTGATCAGATCGTTTTTCTTCATTCTTCCTGTAATTGAAACATTATTGTTCATCAATATTTTCTTAATACTGTTTACGGAAAGCACGCTTACTTCACCTTTTGTCAGATTTAACCCGTTTCCGGTCTCAATGATCATATCGGTAAGCGTTTTGTCGTCCTTGTTTTCTATTTCGCTGACACCTCTTTCTTTAAGAATGGATTTCTTTTCATTACCGGAAAGGGATGCTAACCATTCATTGTCCATTTTCAATGATTTATTCTGGCTGGTGCAGCATTTCTCCTTCTGGTATGCTGTAATAATTCTTTCCAGTTCATTGTTTTTATACTTCCTTTCAGGATCATAATTTACACTGATCTCATTGTCCAATAAACAGTTTAATAAAATCTTTTTTGCTTCCAACTGGAAAATGCTGCCACCATCTTCATTAAAATCAACAGACTGGAACCCACATGATTCCATAAGTATCTCTAATAATATGTTTGCATTTTCCTCCAAAGTCTCTCTTCTTTCAACCCCCCGGGATTTAAACGCTAATTCAAATGGGTCGTATTTAAGCATTTCCAGCACTTTCTTACCCCAGCAAAGTAAAATGTCAACTGTATAACATCTTGAAGGGATAGGTGTTTCAACTTCAAAAATAATATCCTGGCTTACAGGTGGAGAACTGCATTTATCCTTCTTTGCAGTTAGCGTAATGCTAGCCTTTTGGCCGTTTTCTACATCTTTGTATATATGATCTGCCGGGAACAGGTTCCCTTCGTATTTTTCGCCATTGCCAAAGTCAAATGAATAACTATCTGCGTTTAAACAATTGTTTGTGAAAGTTACTTTCATTTGGTTTTTACCAACAAGTACTGGTTTTGAGGCAGTGAAACCGGCAACCGGCTTATATACTTTCAGGTTTAAAACAACGGTCTGGTTGTTGACCAGATAGTTTAATTGAATGTCTTCCTTTTTCCAGTCTATTGAAGAGGGTTGAAATACGTATCCTCCTCCAACAGGCTGTACCCCGGGGCCGGAAATTTTCCCGCCGGCCGGTTCAAAAGTGAATTCATACTTGTTTGTATCACCTGCGCAATAGACTGTATCTTCCAATCTGAAAACAATTTGAGAAACAACCATTGTTGAGATTTCAGGACAGGATCCACAACATAAATAGGGCAGAGCAAAGTCAGCCACTATCACATTATTCGGAGGTAACTTATCCGGTGGAAATGGTACTAAACCAAGTGACGCTTCAATCCTGTCAATGATTGCCTGTGGTAGTTTTCCCCTGTTCTGATTCAGGTAATCCAATACATAATTATCATTGGATATCATACCCAGATCAGACATTTCCATTTTATATTCCTTACTTTCATACCCGAAGGATCGTTTTTCATTACTCATTTCAGTCCTGACAGTTGGGGGAATGAGTTTATCTTCGGAAGTACCTGGTTTTGGTCCTGATAAATTCATTTCATCCGGATTTTTTTCATAAATCCGGTTTTCTGCTTCCATGGCCGGCAGATCAGATTCAGGCCTGAAAATACCATGGATTTCACCCGGCTTCACCTGCATGGTTCTGTCATTTGTGTCAATGTAAACCAAAACAAGGGTTCCACCTTTTGGGACACCTGCCATATGTTCAAGTCCCGGATGATCTTTTGCAAATCGCGAAAATAAATTTAGTTGCCTTACTTCGTTAATCTTTTTCAGGTAAAGTTTATATATATTGAGTATTTTCCGAATGCTGCAATGGTAAATAAGCTTATCTAGGCGATAAAGGATCATCTCTTCATTTCCTACTCTCTGATATTTAGGATCTTTCAGATTATCCTGAATGGATTTTCTGAATCCGGTTGCCGAATTGACGAGGGTTTTATAATCCTTATTCAGGGTTTTTACGTCCAGATCTTCTAATTTTTCCGGAATATTTTTTAGCAGGGTATCAATATTGGATGCTATTTGAACGGGGTATAGAATGGTATAAATGAAAACCCCCGGAACCATGAATTCCAGCTGTCCACTTGCAAAAATATTAAAAATAGAAGAATAGAGATCCTGTCCGGACAGATCAATATTGTCTATCATATACCCGATGGTGCCTTCAGTTGGTTTGAAATAATCAAAACTAAAATCAGTTACCTGTATTGATTCATCATTCAGGTCAATATATTTTTCAGTTTTGCCAGAATCAAAACCGGTTTTTTTGGTGCCTGACTTCCCTGTATCAACTTCATGAATGTTCTTTTCAATATTTTTGCCTGCTCCCAACAGATTCAGAATCTCATTTGCGGGATTCTTTGCTTTTTTTACAACTTTTTCAGTTTCATTATTCACTTTCGAAACATCAGGAGAACCTGCTATCGCCAGATTGGTATCCAGTTCGCGAAAAAATCCGGCTTCTTCGAGCAACATGCATTTCAACTCGGTGGTAAAAGTATTGTACAGGGTTTGCAAATCATCAAAATGACATTCCGCATCAATGTTGGTATTTGCAAACCTGCGACTGAGTTTAATACCCACAATCTTAACGGGGAGATTCAGTTTTTCCTGTTTGCCCAGAAGATTTGCCAATGTCTTTTCATAGTTTTTGCCAACATGTCCTTCAACTCTCAGAAAATCGTATTTTTTATAATTCCAAAGCAATGGTTTCTCAATAAATTCATCCTTTCCATAAATATTTTCTGCATGGTATGACAGAATGGTATCTGAGGTTATGCGTTTTTTCTTATCATAATTCCAGAACTTATACAATTTTCCCGAATCATTTACATCATAATAAAAAGGAATGGCCCTTTTGCTGATTGGCTCTGAATACATAGAAGAAGGAGTGAATTTAATCTCTTTGTAGTTAATAGCCTGTGTATTAAATTCTTTCACCATTTTTACCAAACGTTGATGATAAAGCTTAACTTTTTCAAGCAAATCCTGCTGTTTACCAAGAATGGGTGAATAAATAAAATGATGTCTGAATACAGAGGGTTGCTCTTCGGGCCGGATTGCTTTACCCAACATAAGGTGCCGGGGGAACCATTTTGGATCAGGACTGCACATTACCGCCAGCTGGAAAGCATGTTCCCTGAATTCATCGTAGGCATCCACCAGATCATTTAAAAAATCATAAACATATTGTACCATCAACCTATTGGAATTCAGCGCCGACATACTTACATTAAAGAGTGGATTCTGGCTCTGATCCCCGGAATCAAAATCCTTAAAGGGATTTGCCGGGTAGAGGTCCTTCAAAAGGGGCTTAAAAGCAATGTAGCTATTATATAAGGCCATTCCTACATCTTTTATTCCATCCTTAATTACCGAGGAATAATTTGAGAAAAGTGTTTTAAAATTATGATAATTCTTTAATGAAAGGGTTTGGGCAGTAGTGGAAAAATCATAACCTAATCGTTTAATATTTACCGGTCTTAATTTATACCGGGCATTGATTTCTTCTTTAAGATCCCCTTCTGTAATGGCTTCATAATTTTTTGCTTCTTTTATGATACTGAGCAAGTCATTTTTTTGAATTATTAATTTTCGTACCCTGAAATGGCGCTGAATCCCTTTTTCGTCACAATCTTCGCCAAAGCAGGCCAGCATATCCATGTCTTCTATCTCCAGGTAAAGCAAGAGATACATGTCTTTCAGTTTTATCTTAGCAGCAGATAAAGGTTTAATATTTTTGTCATTGATTTCTTTTTCTTCTTTGTCTGTTAGTAGCTCCCAGAGATTGTACTGCTGTTTGTTTGCATCCAGAAACAACTCGTATTTACCTTCGATCTGGTTATCACAACACTCCTCATTAAATATTTTGTCCTTATATGGTCTGAAGTAAGTACAATCAGATGTTTCCAGCGTGATCAGGAATCCTTTGGAGGTAATACCCACACCTTTGGATATTCTGATTGTTTTCTTATCAGGATTGCTGATCTCCAGTCCGCACACTATACCGATTCCGTGTAAAAGCCTTCTGGATAACCTGTCCTGAGCAGCAAGAAATGCTCTGAGTTGATTGAGGTGGTCAGAAGTTAGTACCTGATCAGGTTCAAATACGGGATAAAATGTATTAGTCGATTCCATCTTTGTCAGGTTTAAAGGTTCCTAAAATTGATTGATTTAAAACTACAATGTTTTCATCCTTGCCATCGTAACAGTCATGTAAAGTGGCAATTGGATAAACACTACGTATATTGTTCATGATCTTGATAAGATCTTTGGTCCGATCAGAGAGTTTGGTTTGATCCGGGTGTTTTTTTGCTTTTTCGGTCAACCAGTCTCTGTATGCTTTTTCAAATTTTACGATATCGGGTTTATCTGCCCAGCATATTTTAGGATGAATGTGAGCCGGGGTTTCAAGATGTACCGTTTTTTCAAAAAACTTCCGGAATTCCATATTATCAAAACGTCTGGGCCAGTAGGGGATGATCAGGGTGATTCTGAATGAATAAGGATCCATCTCTCCGAAACAGGAATCACAGTCTTTCTCCACACATACATCCATTAGATAATCATCCTCTGTCAGCGGCCTTAACAACAGATGTTCCACCAGGTGGAAGCCTTCAAAATTGCATTCCCCGTTAAATATGGATAAACTCATTTTTATAGCTCTTTCCCTTGCTGTCCGGGTAGGATAATCAATACTCGTTGCAATTTTAACTTTATCCTTATTCTGGATTTCGAAATTATATTTACGATCGCCTGTTACTTTTCTATAATAATGCTTCTGGTTTTTTCCAAGTGTTTTTATCAACTGAATTCCTTTTTGCCGCAGGGTATTGGTGTTAAATTCCTTACTATCCAGGATCATGTTTTCTTCATTATCCTTAATCCTGAACCTTAATTTGCCTGAGTCATCTTTGTAATTTTCAAAATAACTGTTCAGCGGATTGCAGGACAACTGTGCACGCTTGTAGGAATCGATTCCCAAAATCCGTGAAATACGTTTTTTCAGTCCGGCCACATTATCTGTATTCCAGACAGCTGTTTCATCTTTATAGTTAAATGCCTTGCCACGCTCACTGCTAATGATGGGATATTCCTGAAGGAATACAGCTTTATCATCGATAAGTTCCCCGGGGGCCTTTTTTGCGTCCAGGGTGTACATTAACATCACATAATCAGAAAATTGCTCACCAAAACGGGCAGCCACATGATCGAGAAAACGGTTCCGCCGGTTTTCGAAAGTATGGGTGTCTTCAACAATCTCATCCAGACTTTTAACAAAGTGTTTATCCCCGGGAGATTCAAAACCTGACTTCTTTTTATAGTCAATCCATTCCGTTTTAAAACTTGCATAATCATCCAGGTTTATGGAAGGCTTCATATCCGGATTGTTCTTGTCAACAAAATCTTTTATCAGATGGTATATCATGGGTAGTTGCTCATCATTAAACAAAACGGACTGAGCCTTATTGCCTGCTGAAAAGGCAAAGCCATGTGGCAGATTATATAATATCTTGTAGAAGTAGGTTTTATCTACTTGTGTAGAGTATGAAAACAGGTTTTTTACATGGTACAACTGTGAAAAGTAATTGGCCAGCAACTGATCAAAAAATAACAAATAAGCTTTAAGTTGTTTTGCCTGTGCTTTTCTTTTCTCGGTTATCAGGCCTGGTATTCCCTTTTTGCCGGTCCCATATGTTAGCGGAAAGTCATCCTGGATTGAATAATAGTCCTGAACAGAGAGATCGTTTCCTTTGGGTACCGGAAAATCGTACAGTTCATCTTTTGAAAGTTTTTGTTTTCTTTCGAGGTTGTGATACTCTTCCAGATATTCTTCAACTTCTTCATCAACAGGATAATAGGGTATATTTTCTTTGTGAAGGACAATTTCCGAACGTGCTCTTTCAAATCTGGGGATCAGGCCTTCTTTCACTTTCAGACACCAGTTAACGGATGAATTCAGAATTTGCTGTTTGTACCGGCTTGCCAGGGTAATGTTTTTAACTGCCTGTACACCTTTTACATCCATGATGATCTGAATCATGTCAGAAACCATGATCTCCTTCCTGGGTTCCGAATTTTTGAGTTCCTTATCATCGATAAATCCATGATTAAGTGGTGGTCCTTCAAAAATTTCCTCAGTGCGTTTGCCTTTCCCGGCAAGCTCTTCAAAAGAATAAAAATTAACATAGGGGGCAATGAACCGCTCAATTCTGTAATATATTTCTGCCAGGACCTTTTCATTATCCGCCAGGGCCTGAACTTCAATATCCGCACAAATACCAATTTTTTCAGTTTCCAGCCCTTTTAAGGTATTAAAATCTTCACATAAATTACGGTTTGCATGCAAATTTGCAAAAACACTTTCCACGACTATTAAGGCTGCTTTAAGTTTGCTTAAATATTCCTTTACTATACTGGTTTTGCCGGTAGCAAGGATGAGGTTTTTTATTATATCATCACGGACTGTGCTGTGCTTTTTGGTAGAATGGACTTTAACATTTACAGTAAACGTCCTGTCGCTAAGTTTAATCTTAAGCTTTGCGTTGTATAATCTTCTGTTAACCGCGTCAGCACTAAAAGTAGTGAATTCCATTTCAGAGAAATCATCTGCCACGATATTGTTATCAAAAAAATATGACCAGGAAGGCAGGTCCACCAGAAAAGTAAAATCCTGATTGTTTTTTTTGATGGTTTTCTCCACAAACAACTCATTCAGGTCACCATATTTTTCATGTTTATCAAGTTCCATAGTAACATCATATAAGCCTCTGATCTTTATTTCCTTTTTATTATCATCTTCCGGGTACTCTGATAACTTTTTTTCATGGATAAGCAGACTTTTATCGCAGTTCAGCCAGATGGAGGGCATTGGATTGCGTACAATATTCAACCAGGCATTTCTGACACCATCCATATCGATGAGTAGTTTCCTGTAATCATTAAAAGTTACCGGTTTATTCAGGAGTATGCTGCGGGCGGTAAAAAACTGGAATAAATCTTTAAATGTTTCATTTTCACGTTCGATTAAAAGGTCTTTGATATCGAAAGCAGTTTTGTACCCCAGCTCTGTAATAGCGTAACAAAGTACTTCTAATATGGTGATACCGGGATCATGAGTGTTATAATCCGTCCATTGTTCATTACTGAATTTTTCTATAAATTTACGTCCCTCCTTGAGCAATAGGGAATAATCCTGGCTTCTTAGCAACTTATTGGATTTCGATATGTTCACCATATTTTTCATGAACAAGTAGTTGTTTGAAGTATGATATGTTTGTCACTTGAAACAAGGATTGACCGGGCAGTACTGGCATATGCTTCTTCAATATCTGATTCAGTATTTTTATTATCGATAATATGATCCATTTTAAAATCGGTAACGAAGTCAACATACGGCCGTTCCTCGATAAAATTAAGTATAACCGAGCGATGGATCTTGCCTCCGAAAACGATATCCTTGCCTTCCTGGAAAGCCCAGGGTGACAAATACCGGATAATATCCTTTACGAGTTCTTTTTCATAGTATCCCCTGTCGTAACCTGTATGAAACTCAACATAGAACTGTACCTGTATTTTTTCAAATAATGAATTGATCACTTTTAATTTTTCTGCAGCAAAAGGAGAGATGTACCGGGATAAGAATTTTTTTATTTTACTTAAAGTATCAAGGCTTAGTCTGGGTCTTAGCGGATCAACAGCATTCAGGTTTTTTAATTCGGGAACCACAATAACCGAAACATAACCGGGGGCAAACTCATAATCGTGCACATTGTCTTTTTCATCTTTCAAATCATAGGTACTGTGACTGATGCATTTTGCTTTATAAACTTCGGGAAATTCCTGAAGTATTATCCGTTCGTAATCCCAGATAGAAATCCCTCTTGCCTTGTGTCTTAATCGTTCACTTACCCTGCGATAAAACTCATGATCTGTTTCTTTAACTTTCCCTCCAAAGGAGGCATAAGGCTGGGAAATCGATTTAATTTCTGCTTCTTTCACCTTTAATTTACTAATGGTCTTTGCAGTAAGTGGTTTTGCAAGGAACCCCGGATCATTCTTATTGTCCTTGAATGATGCCGTTCCTGACTGGGCAAAAACTTCCATCAGATCACAGATGGCATCCGTATTTTCGGGGACTACTCCCATGATCCAATGGTAATCCGGATCTAAAATTGTATTTTTTAATGATGCCTCCTTTGGAACAGAGAATTTGATAATTCCCGTTGTAAGCAAACCATTGGTGGAATCGGAAAGAATTTCATCTTTTTTGAATGGGGCCCAGCTATTGTCATCAAGGTGAAACCAGGTAATATCCTGTTTTTCCTTTTCCGGGTTGGCACTTCCTTCCGACACCTTAAAAAGAATAGATACATTTTGAGGAGGTTCAAGATCTTTTATACCGATCAGAAAAATTCCCTGGTGTTCAACTTCTTCACCTTTATTATTGGTATGTTTGAACTGTGATAATACATACTGATCATTTCCGGTTAGCTTTGCATGCACTTCCTGTGTCCCAAACGGAAGAATATGATAAAACCTGTTTGTTCTTTTATTAAATTTCTCAGATGTTGTGAGCTTGATCTCTTCTGAAGAAGCATAACTCAGTGAAATACTTTTAATTTCCGGTGTGTATGGCTCAACCGGTATTTTCTCTTTTTGTTTCACCAATTGTTTTGTAAGGAGAGGTGCATACAGTTTATGGCCGAAAGCATGGGTAGGTTCTTTTAGCGTCAAACGAATAAAACCATGTTTTGAATTGACGGTAAACTCAGAAAATTTTTCCAGATCGGGATTTTCTTTTAATTTCAGATTATTACTTAAAATGGATTCTGGGTTTTGGGGTTTTTCGTTAGTTTCAATCGTAATTTCCTTTTTAACTTTGGCATTATCTTCAAATAGAGACTCCGGGCTGGAACTGGCCGTTAAGCTCTTCCAGTCATTATTCTCCAGAATTTCAATATTTACTTTAAAGGAGCTGTTGGCAGGGTCATATGTAATTTTATCGATTGGTACTTCACTATAATTATAATACTTTTTAAGATCGCTGTCCGGTATATTATGCCAATCAATGTCAATTTTAAGGGTATTCAGGGATTTCTTAAAAATCTCATGATTCCCGATGTAAAATCTTGAACCTATGGCCGGTTGAGCGGTAAATGGCTGAAAAGGTTTTGAAGGGTCAACCACACCATTATCATTCTGAAGTACAAGGCTTTTCACATTATTTACAATAACATCAAGTTTTATTGAACTGAGTTTTGCATCTTTCAGGAGATGATACAGGTGATCAGAAGAATTTGCCGGATTTGCAGTTAATTTGAGGACGGGATAAGCCGTATTGAAGCCTTTGCCGTGAAGTTTAACATCATAATTAGTTACAGCAGGCAAGCCCTGATCAAGCCCGAGGTAAACAAAAAGTATTTTGCCAGTAGCAAATGCTAGAAATGTGATGCCAGGGTCTGATTTTGTGAGCCAGGCTTTTACACTGCTCAGTGCAAATTTGAATAATCCGGACAAATCATGTTTGGGCCTGGAAAAGATTGCTGAATATTTTTTCTTAAGAAAATCGTTTAATTCATCCGGTAAAACAGTTAAAATAGGATTGCCTGAAACCCGTATGTTTTCTTCACATTCCATCTTTAAAAGAATGTGTCTCTTACCCTCATTTAACAGCAATATGGGAGAACAAACTGCAAATCCTGATTCTGCATCGGGCATGGTATGTGATCCGGCATTAAAATCTTTTTGCGATTCACCAAAAGCCTTCCATTTCGGGTCATCATCTCCAAAATCTCCGCCTTTTCCATCAACAGAGTTGGCAACAGGAGAAGCATATATTCTCCATTTGTCCTCTTTATCAATATAAATTGACTTCAGTGAAGCAATACTTGCCTTGTTGTAAATTGTTTCCTCATTGGTTTTGTACAAAACTTCATTTCCGGCAGCATCTTTACCCGCTTTCAGAAGAGAATCCTTTTTTAGTTTATGCGTTTCGATGTGTTTTGCCAGTTTATAGATGAGATGCACCTTGTCAGGTACTGCCTTCATTCTGGATAAGCGCAGGACTTTTTCATAATAATAATCAAGATGTCTTTTAGTTATGGAATTTAGATGGTCCTGGGCGTATTTAAATAGTTTGAGAAAAGAAAGAAGAAGTCCGGTATGAGGTTCATGCCCGGCATATTTCTGAAGCGTTTCTTTCATATAAACCGGTGCTTTTTGTATGACCTGAAGCAGGGCTGCATGCAGGTTATTGAATGAAAGTGTAAAATTATTCAGACTTTCTCTTATCTTTTTTGATGCCGGAAAGGAGGGATTCGATTTTTCTTTTCCATAAACAGATTCATTTGCTGTAATGCTATTCATGTAATCGTTCCAGCTGGTATGTCCTGCACCCTCAATATCGCTTTCATACCAAACATCAGTTAAGCTGTCATCCAGTATTTTTTTGGCATCCTTCAACTTATATTTACCGGATAATATGGTTGGAACGGAATTTACCCGGAACAACTTTGGGACTGTCAGGGCTCCTTTGTAGTAAGCCAGTAACCGATCGAGTTCAGGTTTGATTTGTGAACGGATCACTCTTTTTAAATAACTTTGGATACCCAGTCCCTCTGAAGTGGTCTTATACCATTTATCAAATTCAAAGATAATAGTGAACAGGAGGTCAAATAAGGTTTTAAAATTCTTTTTTACCTCAGCTTCGGTTAATGTTGAGTCGCTGATTCGATCAATAAGAAGCTGGAAGTTGTTTTTTTCAACAGAAACATCCTTTTTTGCAATCATTGCGATGATGACCGTAATGTCTTTTTCAAGAAAAGTCTGCCACGAGTCACTCAGTTTATTGTCGGTATCGAAAAAAGCCACTTCTTTGGAGTAATTGACCAGAAAGTACAGCAAATCCTCCATTGATCTTTCATCAACTTTTACATATTCCGGCTTCAGTGCTTCCGTAAGTCTCTGTTTCTGACTGACACCGTCACGGATAAGCGGATGTTTAATGTCGCAACTCATAATTATTTACTAAGGTTCGTTCCTTCTTCCAGGAAAAAAGGGTACACATAGTTGTATCTTGAATTCGTACCTTTTACCAAATATTCCAGCGTTATATCAATGCGCCCTTCCAACCCAAAGGCTTCAAGTTTCAGATCAATCAGTTTGATGCGTGCTTCATGGTACAAAATGGCATCATTGATCAGGTCTTTCATATAGGTTTTGAGCGTTTCCGATATGGGTTCAAAAAGAAAACGTTCAAGGTTTGAGCCGTACCCTGGTTGCATCAGTCTCTCACCCAGAGAGGTGGAAAACAGTATCTCCAGGCTTTTGTTGATGTCTTCGATATCGGAGGTCATTAATACCCCACCCTTTTCCTTGCTGAAAGTGGGAGGGAAGCTCCATCCTGTTCCTAAAAATGAACGATTTTCTGCCATTACTTTTTCAATTTTAACCACCAATTATTACTGTGGGACAGCCGGCTACAATAACTCCTCCATGAGCAGTCATATCACCCATCCTTGCTGCCGGCATTCCGCCAATTAATACTGTTGATGAGCCCATTACAATAGTATCCGGCGGTCCTACACAGGTAGCCATATCGCCAACCCGTGCAGCGGGCATATCACCAATCAACACGGTGGGTTCGCCCGGTGGTAAAACCGGCCCTCCTACATGAGGGACAAGTCCTGTAACCATCGGGCAGGTGTGCATATCTGTTATTCGTGCGGCTGGTGGCATTATTATTTTAATTTAATTTTACCATTGATCCCTTTATTTCAGCTATTGCACTTGTTGAAAGTTCAGCCCCTGAAGCCCCTTCGGCTTTAAATTTCACACTGGCTTTAGCATTTACATTTGTTCCTTCAATGTTTACATCTCCGGAAGCCTTGATGTTAATATCCGATGCGCTTTCCATTGAAATTCCATCGGAATCCATTTCTATCTTGTTGCTATTCTCATCCTCAATAAGTATACTTCCTTCATCGTCACTGATAACAATCTTGTTTCCATTGGGTGTTTTGATAGTGGTACTGATTTTATCATCATCAAAAAGAACTTTCATACCACTGCGGGTGACAAATCCTTTTTCATTATTATCATCACTTTCTGTTAAGGGTGCCGGTTTTGCACTGCTATTGAGCATTCCCAACACTATCGGGTCCCGGGGGTCATCATTCAGAAAACCGACAATTACTTCATCCCTGATTTCAGGCCTGAAAAATGAGCCCCTGTTATCACCTGCATCAAGGGTGGAAACTCTGGCCCATATCCCTTCATCCTCATTATGTAGGATGGGACATTTTACTTTGATTCTGTTCTCGCCATCAGGGTCACCTTCAAGGGTGGTTACTATCCCGATTTGTAAGCCATTTACACCGGGCAATAATCCTGCTGCTTTCGTATCAATAATTTCTTTTGACTGACTGAACCAATCCGGAGAAAGACCGGTGAAAATATCAGTTGTCCATTGATTATCAGCGAACTGGTGTGTTATACCGGAAACGAACATCTTTCCGTAAAACCGTTCACCAACACCCTCCAACTCAATGGTATCACCGGGTTTTATTTCCGAAAATCCCTTGCAACGTACTCTTCCTCTGATTTTTGATAAAGAACTTTTTAAAGCGGCTGCATCGGCCCATGCCTGCAATTCCTGTTCGCTCACCCTTCCTCCATGTTTTAGCTCCAGATTTTCAAGGTCAATTACTTCGGCAAGGTCTTCTTCCTGCAGGTTTCCTGCCTGATCAATTCCGGGATCTTCTGCTTCTGATTCTACTACCTCCTGATTGCTGTAATCCCATGAATTTCCTTTGATCGAAGAGTACTGGTTCCTTGCATCCATCTCCAACTCGAACTCCAGAACTGTGGCACCGTAAATCAATGTCAAAATTGCCTGAGATTCAATTGTTGGTTTTTTTATTTTTATCTCACCATCATCCGGAATTACAAGCATTCCGTTTTTTTCAGCCCTGCTAACTATAAAGTCCCAGTCGGTGCAATAATACTGAACCATTTCCTTGTGGGTTTCTGAAGTGTTCTCTACTATATTATTCTGTCCGTACTCACTAATAATATCTTCAATTAATTCATTGTCAGTCATTTCTGTAAAGTATCGATTCTTTCTCCCACTTGTCATTTTTACCGATACGTCTTTTGCTTCCACTACAAGCACAGGTGGCTTATCTCTTTTTGCTTTCAACCCGTGCTTGATGACAATGCCTTTAAATATGGTTTCGACATCGCCATGATAACCAGCTTTAATCTCTATTTCCTTTCCGGGGATAAAAAATTCCTCATTGCTCAGGGGAAAGTCTTCTGCTGCCGGATCTCCATCCAGCAATATGATCTGGGCATAGGGAATTTTATTTACTGATTTTGAAATTATCACTGATAATACATTTTGTGCACGGTTAAGCTGATTACCATCTGAAAAAATCTGGAAATCAGGCAGGTCCGATGGACGAGAAGTGGGTATGGTTCTCTGTGTTGCCATATTAAGTTGTTAAAGGCGGAAAATAAATTTTTTGACCGGTTTGGAGTTTTTTAAAATTCTTAAGTTTGTTTATTTCAGCTACCTGATAGTAATATTTTGAATCGCCATAAATCTTATTTACCATTAAAGGGAGTGTGTCTCCGTCTTTTACCACTCTCAAATGGCTTAGATCGGGAGAGGTACTGTCTTCCTGCGAGGCCCTGAGTTTATCTTCTATAAAGCCGGTAAAACCTGCTATGATCTTTGCTCTCAGGGATTTTCCTTCGGGACTGAAAAGGCTGTGTTTTATGTTTGCCGTTTTTAGTACACATTTAAAGATCAGCGAACCCCAGATAATTTTTAAATACCGGGGTCTGTGCTCATCTCCCTGGTACTCATAGGCTACGTTTAGAAACTCTTTTACTTTCTTAGCCACATCCACGGTATTGCCAGAGGCACCGGTACCGTCAATGGTGAAGTCCAGCGTAAGATCCTGAGGTTTCAGCCTTTGGAAAGTAGGTGAACTTCCGGAGGTACCCGAACCACTGGTGTCATCACTTTCCACCTCATATTTAAGGGAATACTGCTCAGGGTTGAACATGGCAATGAAAATGTTGCTGTCCTTATCCCTGTACTCCGCATCGCGATATGCCTCGATGATTAATTTTTCCAGTTTACCTGAAGTCATTAGCGTTCATTTTTACGTTTCAATATTTCCAGAACCTGTGCCACACATTCCCTGACAATCTCTTCTTTTTCAGCTCTGCGGTCCCGGCTGCCGGACTGGCCTTCCGATGCCCTGTCCCGTACCGTTGCTTTTACTACCAATTCTCTGATTTCAATAGGCATGGCTTATACTTTTGTAAAATATTTGTAAGCAATCTCAATTGTATCCACCACTACTTCATTTTTTGATGCATCCAGATTGGAAATGTCCCATTTTACCGGATA
>JANTGF010000012.1 GCA_024763075.1 Bacteroidales bacterium
TCCACAATTTCCAATTTCCATTTCCCATCTGCAAAAGAAGCATAATACAAATCCTGAAAATCTTCATTGTAGTATGCAATATGCGGATTATCCTGATTATCCAGTGCCAGGGAACAGTAATATCCGGTGAAAAGACCTGTGGTATCCGGGGCTTCCCGTTGCCAGACCTGTGCTAAAACGGTTAGAAAGGGAAAAGTCAAAAAGGAAATAAATAAGCTTATCTTTTTCATTACTTGTAGGTTATTGTTAGAAATCGGGTTTAAATGTAATTTCTTTAAATATGCTGCGCAATCCCATATTCATGGGATATTTTCCAAGTAAACAGTCAGGAGATGACTGCCAGTCATCCCCTGACTATGAGAAATTTATTTCATTTTTATAAACCTGGTTTTGAAAGTATATTTATTTCCGGTTATGGAAATAATATATACCCCGTCCGGAAGATCATTTGTGTTGATGCGGAAGGAAGCATCACCCGGGGGCAGGGTAATATTTTTACTTCTAAGCAGTTTCCCATTCATATCCCTGATCCCCAATAATAAAATATCCTGAGCTTTAAAACCATGGAATTGAATCATCAGCTTATCCCGGGCCGGATTCGGATAAATTCTTATTAATTGATCAGAATTCATATCTTCAATTCCAGTATGATCCGATATTTCAATGGAAATGGTATCGTTTCCGGCAAGGGCCGAAATGTAATATTTTTGATTTTCACCGGAAATGATCAGGCTGTCGTTGGCCTTATTCATAAAGAACCCCACATAATCGGCCTGAAATCCGTAATGACCGGCCGGGATGTTTTTGAAATCAAATGTCCCGGCAGCGTCTGTCACATCATAAGTCAGCAGACTTCCATCCGGATTCACCAAAAATACGGATAGATCTTTCAAAGGGGTTCCGTTGCCGTTGTATTGCTGATAACTTAGTGTACTGCCGGATTTACCATTTTCCTCCACAAAAATTCCCGACACATCGCTGGTCCCCCCAGGTGCCGGGGGTACGGGTACAAGGGTTATTTTCAGGCCGGAGGTATCTTTATTCAGGTTAAAAAAGTCGGCATCACTCCAATGAGTGACATTTCCTAAATAGGTTGTCAAATATCCCGGATAATCATTGGTGTCAGGGGCACATCTTAGCGTTATATACCCCCCCGGAATGTTCAGGAAGCTAAAGGTATTGGAACCCGAAAACTGCTTTTGATACTGCTGATATTGATATCCATTATCCATTTGCCACAGTAAATCCAACCATCCCGCGTTGACCGGAGTATTCTCATCAATTATCACTTTTCCTTCAACTGAAAATGATGGCACAATGCCTTTGCCTGTTAGAACCACTGTAAAGTCCAGATCGTTTGTGTATATTCTGAGAATTGTTGTTTTATCACCAACAGAGCCCGGTTTAAAAACAATTTTAAACATTATGGAATCATTTTTCTCAATATTGAAAGGCGTTTCAGGCAGGTCAGTGTAGTAGAAATCAGAGGCATCATTTTCCTGGATGGTAATCAGTTGTATAAGAAGGTTTGTATTGCCTTTATTTTTGATTTTGTAAACATTGGTTGCAGAATCACCAACCGTAACATCTCCAAATACCCTGGATCCGCTAATCCATGCCATGGGTGCAAGACCTTTTCCTTCAAGTATAACGGATTCAGTGGGATTGGCCGGATCATTTGATTCAATCCATAGCAATGCTTTTTTATCTCCAAATGATTGCGGATTAAATACTACATCTACAGAACAGGTGTCATCCGGGTTCAGATCACTACAAGTGTTTCGTGTAATTGTAAAATGTATCGAATCCCTCCAGACCAGTGAAATGTCATTTATTTGCAGATTTGCATTGCCTTTGTTTTGAATGGTGACTTTTTTTGCCTCTGTGGTATCCCCAACTGCCCTGATGACAAAATCAATTGATTTTGGACTTACATCAATCTCGGGTTCAGGGGAGGGAGGTTTGTTGGTTACATAGTACAGTTTATTTTCTTTTGTGTAAACAATATGAACATAACCCAAGGTATCTGTACCAATGTCGCATTCGTCACCCCATCCTGTATTTGTGTCCAGCATATGTTTTTCCCATGATCCTTCCACATTGGTAGCATACCTGACTTCACTTGAGGAACTATGATAATATGCCAGATGAGCTTTGTTGTTTATGTCAGTTGCAATAGAGTTGAAACTGCCGGCAAATTCTCCATTATCTATGATTGTGTCATGCCATTGTCCGTCAGTTTTATATGCATATTTTGTATCTTCAGTCCAAACGGATTCCTTAGCTCCAACGTAACTTATGTGAGGATTGGATTCAGGATCTACGGCAATATCGGTAATTAGGGATTCCATTTGTCCACCCTGCCAGTTATCTTCAACAGCAACGGCATCTTTCCAGATGCCATCCGGACTATTGGTTCTATAGATAATACCTTCATCAGTTGAGCCACCAAAACCCCCACCCCCTAGCTTGTAATAGCTAAAGTGAGCGTTATCACTGGTATCCAGATCAAAAGATGATGAATTGTAACAGTTTTCTGCCACTATTTCAGAGGACCAGGTTCCGGTTGTATTTTTAAGATAGAAGAGAGAGCCATCTGACCAGGGCGAAGTCATATAGCTGATATGGACGTTATTTCTTGAATCTGTTTTAATACAAACAGATCCACATTTCCCTCCATTTGATTCAATTATTTCAGGAGTTGACCAGGCTCCGGAAGTGTTTGTTATATACATCAATTTTTTAGCATTATAGTTGCCTTCTCCATAGGCAATATGAACATATCCATTGTTATCTACTGCAATTGCATAACTGCTGATGTCACTGGAAGAAATAAGGGTTTCAGATACCCAATTTCCGGTTTTGTTAGTTGCGTATAATAACTTTTCCCATGAATCGGAAATATAACATATATGAACTTTCCCATTGGCATCCATAGCTATCGAAGGGGAACCCCCGGAGCCAATGAATTTGGAAAGCTCCCATTTTACTGTGGTTATTGCCGAGGCTGAATTATTCGATTCTGCCGGGTCATTTTCAGTTGCAGTTATAGCAGCACTTGTAGTTATTTCCCCTTCCTCAGTAGTTTTGACCAAAATTGTAAGGGTACCACTGCTATCATTAGCCAGGTTTCCAATCGTGCAGGTCAATATATTTCCTATAAGACTGCAATTCCAGTTTTGTGAATTAGATTCTGACAAGTATTCAACCTTTTCCGATATTGAGGTTGTTAAAACCACATTGGTAGCATCCTGAGGACCAAAGTTCCTGACAAAGATTTCATATTTAATTTCATTTCCATTCTTTATTGGATCAGGAGAGTCAACTATAATTACTCCCAGGTCAGCACCAGGTGGGCGGGGTGGACGTTCCCACATCCAGATATCAGCTTCATAATCAGAAGCGCCATTCCAGTCTCTTTCATCCTGCCACACAATCCTATTGTTAGAAATGGCAGGGTTAATCTGGTTTTTATCTTCTGTAACCAAAGGAATGGTTTTTCCATTAGTATAATTATAAAAACTATACAGGCACAAATCCCAATCCCCATTCCCATTTCGATTGTCCTGGAATATTAAAGAATCTCCCCAAATGCGTGGATTTCTCTCATCATAACTACTTCGGTAGCAGGGACAGTCAGTATTGCAGGAAGTATAGATTTTCCAGTTATAGTTATCATAAGCGCTACCCGGCCAGTAATTGATGTAGTACATATATAAACTCCAGTTTCCATCCCGGTTATCCTCCCAGACTACCCTACTCCCATAAATGGTTGGATTTTGTTGATCTGCCGGATCATCAGTTAACCGGGTTTCTTTCTTATTAAAAATGTCATACATATAGATATCCTCATTCCCGTTTCTATTATCCTGGTAAACTATGTAGTTTCCAAATATATCAGGGTTGTATTGATTAAAATCTTCCTCAGTAATTTGAGTTAAGTCAAAGGTATTCATGTCATACATAAATATATCATAAGAATTGCCTCCCTGATCGTCCTGCCATACCAGTAAATTTTCATAAATTCTCGGGTGTTCCTGGTTACCCGGAAAATCAATCATTGGATATGCGCCCAGATCAGGTCTGGATATATTATAATAATAAATATCCCAGCTTCCGTCTCTATATTCCTGCCAAACAACTCTATCACCAGAAATATCTGGCCTAATTGATTCTATGCCATTGTCAGAGGTAATGTTAATTGTATCACCTAAAGCAATATTATACAAATAGATATCATCAACTCCCCCACCTCTCCGGTCCTGATATACAACATAATTACCATCAATAGCAGGATTATATTGTGGAAATTGATCATCTGTAATTTTTGTAAAAGTATTGCTTTGTGCCTTTACAGAAGTAGTATTTATTAAAATGATGCTGATAATAACTAAAAAATAAGCCATCCGGATTAAGAATCCGGAATTACTCAATTGATCCTTGTTTAAATTAATTTGTGTTCTCATGACAGTTATTTTTTGGAATTATTCCTGATATGACTCCTGAAAGTTTCTCATAAAAATTTAGCGAAAGCAGATATTTATTCTGCTATAATTATCCGGCCGGTTAAACTTTCATGACTTCCTGTTTCAATAATATATAAATACATACCTGCAGGAACAAACAAGCCTTTTTCATTTTTCCCATTCCAGCGAATGATATGCTCCGTATTTGCTGCTTTGAGATTTTTGTTTAAAAGTATGCGTACTAATTTCCCATTGGTATCGTATATTTTAATGCTTACCCGTGCGGTAGTTTTTAATCTGTAATAAATTGTCGTCGATTCAATACCCGGATTAATTGGGTTTGGATAAGTATAAGCATTATTATTTGCAGGATTGCTTTGTTCTTTTATTCCTGAAGCCTCCGCCAGGATTTTGAAAGAACCATCCGTAGAATATGTTTTTGCGTTGGATGAGTGTATTTCCGCCGTCCAGGTTCCCGTAGAGTATTCAGAACTGAGGGCATTAACGGCCCAGGTGTAAGTAGTTGATTTCTCTCCTGGGGATAAACTTCCGATATAAACACTATCAGTGCCGGCAACTTGAATAGCCGGGTTGCTTTTCATCAGAATACTTATGTCTTCTGCCGGCAGGGAACCAACATTCTGTATCTGAAGCTGAATGCTGCCTGTCTCATTTGGTTCTAATCCAAATTTATCCTGTTTACTTAAACTGGCAACAACAATGGCAGGAATATTTTCATCAGCAATTGTATTCAGCGTAAGCAAAATCTGATTTTTCAGGTTCTGATTACTAATGAATGATCTGTCAATTTGTGCGGAAATGGAATCTTTCATTGCCTGACTGCTGTCTGTTGGGGAGAACAATACATATAAATAATTCTTAAGACGGTTTTCCCCGGCAAATGCATAGCTGCTTTTCAGGGAATCATATACCGGTTTAAAATCATTCAGACTATCTTTTGCAAAGCTTGCAACAGAACGGGCAGGCGCAGTAGTTGTGTTAAAAGAACTACGTAAATCACTTTCGGCCTGCATCAGGTCATTTAAGGACATTACGGCATTGATTTCATCCCCTGCATTTATTTGGTTTTTTATTTCAGTCAGAATGGAATCATAGGCTGAAGTACTGGCTTCCAGGTTTTCTTTTAAATTTTCAACAACCTCAGGAAGGGCTTTTTTCCTTTGAAACTGTTGGGTTATCCTTCGCAAATCCGGGGACGACTTTAAATCCACCTGGTATATTCTTTCAATGGCATCGTTAATGTTATCGGGTAAGGAAAAGAATGTATAGCCAGAAATTCCCATAGCAGATAAAACCTCGACATAAGCTGTGATTTGCATGGCTGTGCTGATTGCAACAATGATGTCGAGACCCGGAATTGGCAGGATCTCCAGGACGTTTAATATATTTGCAGTCTTATTAAATAAGTCTGCAGAAACACGTAATCCCACACAAATATCTTTTGTATTTTCAATATCCTCCAGTTTATTGGCAATAAAATAGTTGCTGCTATTATAGGCTTCTCTGAATTCACCCCCATACTGAAAGTTACGGGAATAATTCGTGGCTTTTTCAATTTTGGGGTCTGTCATTAAATTGATATACACTTCCTGGAAAACCGGGTTTTTTAATTTTTTGTATATTTCTCCTGCCATATTTCCCCAGTTTGCCGATGAAAAAAATCCTATGGACCATCCTGAATAGTTGCTTTTAATTACATCCCAGGCAGTGTTAACAATGGGTTCACCTGGCGGACCAATCTCTGCCGTAACCTGGTGTACTCCGTCAGTAATAAGGTGTAACAACATATTTTGTAAAAATTCCTGTAAGACCTCCATGAGAATATCTTTGAGAATTGCCAGGGGATCACCGGTAATAAGACCAACTATAATATCACGTAATATTTCAAATATGCTTGTTCCCCAGTTTTCTGAATATTTCACAAGATCCATTAACTCCCCTATATCGGACATGAACTCCTTACCAATGGAATATCCGCCGTCAAACATTTGATAGGTCAGGCCTTCAGCCAAAATTAACCGGCTTACAGATGATGAGGAACTTGAAGGCAGATTAGCTTTCCAGGAATCCAGCATGGAATGAACATCATTTTCCGCAGGATAGTAAAAGGTGTGTGAATCTTCCCAACTGGTTCTGGTTATATGGGTTAGCTTATAAATATCCTGATATTTCTCAGTGATTAATGAATCAGGAAATTGTATGGTTCCGTTGTTTGTACCCGGTCCGATTTGAATGGTGCTTGTAATGCCTAAACTGTCTAATATGGTTGTTCCCGGGTTGTCTCCGGGGATCATTACAGGTTTTATGATTCTTACATCATATCTTCCGGTGTCAATATCTGTAAATTCAACCTGTCCGTTGGAATTGGTAGTAATAGGTCCGTACATTAGTTGTGATGTTTTATACAAGGAAACCCGCGCATTTTTAAGCGGGATGTCATGTTTTATAAGCTGATAATCATGATCAATATAAAGACTTTCCAGCCCGAGTTTAAGATCCCCTTTTGTCCAGCTGGTACTACCACCTCCATGAAGTACAATTTTTAATATTGTATTTAAAGAGTCGTTTGAAGAAATATAAAGTGTATCCGTGTAAACTGTTTGGGAAGCCGGTTTAAAGCGGATAGTAATGGAGTCTTTTTCATTTGGCAGAATAGTAAGAGGAAGGTTATCGTTGACAATCTGAAACATGGATTCATCCCAGGAGGAATAATATAATTCGAGATTACTGATTATAAGGGGGGCATCTCCTGAATTTATAAAAGAACAATTCCAGTCAGTATAGCTTTGTGTCCATACCGTACCAAAATCATGGGAGATTTCCGGTATTACGATCTGAGCATTTCCCGGCCAATACAGGTAATAAAATAAACCAACACGGCTATAATCCGTTGTTTCGCCTTGTATGGCGATATGTGGATAATTCTTACTATCGAATGCCAAAGAACAGTGTGCAATAGGTGTAACTCCATATTCTTCTTTATCAACAATTTGATACTGCCATTGTCTGTTTGTTTTTTGATAAAGACGTACTTCGTCACCATAATAAAATTCAACAATGGAAGGTCTGCCCAGGCGGTCTATCTTAAGTGTCATTCCCGGGGAATAGGTAAATCCTGGATCTTCGGTAACTGTTTCTATATTCCATGTAGAACCATTGTAAACTGCTATTCGCAAAAGTCCATCCATATATTTCAAATAAGAAAACCAGGCGTTATTCTGACTATCCATATCAAATCCAAGCTTGTTATCATCCGCACATCCTATACTATCCGGAACCGTAACAATCGACGAGGATGAACCTGCCTGATTAAGATAGGCGATTCTTAACCTGTTATTGTAAACCGTATCATTTGTTTCATAGTCTCTAAAGCCGATTACAGGACGACCCGTATTATCAAATACTAATTTTGTGAATCCTTTATCATAAATATCTGCAACATCGGTAATGTGCCATCCACTTTCGTCCTGGTAGGCATACTTTAATTTGTCAGGACCTAACTGGGTATATGAAATACAAGGAAAACCATTACCGTCGATTGCGATGCTACTAACTCCTCCTGATTCGTAGTAGCTTGTGTCTTTTGGTGTGTCAATAATAATTTTTACCCAGCCACTATCTGTTTTTGTCGCGTATTTAAGGCTCCAATAGTTGCCAAGATATTGCTGGCTGTAGCTTATATGCGGGCGATCCTGAGTATCCATTGCCAGACTACAATTCTCTCCGGTATACCCTATACTATCGACAATTTCCACAGTCCAGCTGCCATTTGAGAAACTTGCATAAAGTAAATCGCCAAAGTCTTCATCAAAATATGCAATATGGGGATTGTCCTGGCTGTCCAGTACAAGAGAACAATATTCCCCTTTATATTCCCCTGTGCTGTCTGCAGCTTGTCTTTGCCAGACACTTGCTATGGAATTACCCGGAATCATTAAAAGCAGCCCGAGTAAAAAAGTTGCTATTAAATTTTTCATGATTATGTAATTTAGGAAATCAAAACATCAGAGGAATACATACTATTTCTCTTAATAAATGTATGATATTAAAATCAGGAAGGCAATCCCATATTCATGGGATATTTTCCAAATAAATAGTCAGGGGATGACTGCCAGTCATCCCCTGACTACACTTCGGATTGGATTTAAAATATGATTATGGTTTTTACAATAAGTACTTATTGCTTACCTTGAAATAACAATTTTCCTTGTAACAGACCTTTGACCGGCAGTGAGCCTGAGGATGTAGATTCCCTCCGGCATATCCCGGGTCTCCCAGATCAGACTGTGTTTTCCGGCTGGCAATTTTTTATTTACCAAACGGCTTATTATCCTGCCGGTTATATCGTAAACCTCAAGTAAAGAATAATTTGCTTCAGGAATAGAAAAAACAATGCTTGTTGAATTTATGGCCGGGTTGGGGTAATTCTGTTTCAGATAAAATGTATTTTCCTTTCGGAAATCTATTGATGTAGCTATTTGCAATGGCCCTCCCGGATCAACAATCACTCCGTTTTCCGTAATATCGTAATCGCCTCTTTTTCCATCTGTCAGGTACAGAAAAATAGTGTCCGCACTGATTATTGCACCGGTTTCATCATCATAGCTGAAATCATACCAGTGGGCATTTTGGCCAGGTGTGGGGCCATACTTATAATAATGACTGAAAACAGGGTCATCTTTGAGTAACAGGGTTGCAACAGTGTTACTTCCTGCGCTAAGTCCTGTAATAGAGAAACTGAAAAAGCCATAGGGGGAAGAGGCTCCTGAAGGAACACCGGGAGCATCAGGGTCAGGGTTGTCCACAGCGGCAACATTTGACAATGCTAATGAATCAGGCACATATAGGGTGATATAATATTGTTTATCATATGTGAAGAATGAAGCAACATTTTTTTGTTGCCAGTCCGGATCATTGTCATTATTTCCGTCATAATTATCATCTGTACCCTCCGGCCCTTTTTCTTCCTGGTCAGAGATGCCATCTTTGTCCTCATCCTGGAATTCACCAAAATGCCCGTTTTTATCAACGCGCTGGGCATAAATATCGTAGTCGGTGCCATTGCGCTTATCTGCCCAGATGAAAATAGCCCCTTCATTTCCGTCGGTTGCCAGTACAGGAGATGCCTGCTCTCCCTGAGCAGTGGATATGGCAATTCCGTTTTCCTGCCATAGAGGTACCCCTGAAGCGTTCAGACGCTGGGAATAGATATCACCCTCCGCTCCATTGCGGAAATCCTGCCAGGCTATGATAATACCTCCTGCTCCATCCTGAATGGCAACGGGCTCTACCTGGTTGTTGGCCGATACAGACACAGGGACTCCATTTGTGGCCCATTGAATTTCTCCGGAAGGGTTGATATGCTGGGCATATATATCATTGTCCGTGCTACGTTGATCCTGCCATGTAATAATGGCTCCTCCTTTTTCATCCGGAACAACATCACATGTATATTGATCAGCAGTTGCGTTACTGATATTAACCCCGTTATTTCCCCATTGCCGTTCACCGGTTTCATTGATCAACTGAGCGAAAAGCCCGGTTGTTTCTCCTCCTCCGTTTGACCATACTACAATGGCTTCCCCCTGTTTCCCGCTGATGATGCCACATACTGTCTGCACATCCTGGTTGTCAGAAATCCCGACACCATTTTCTGACCACCTGATATTTCCGATAGAATCAATCCGTTGAGCATAAACTTTTGAACTTCCTGTACCGGAACGAGAATCGTCCCATGCAATAATGGCACCACCATGACCGTCCCAGGCAAGGATGGGATTTGACTGACTTTCTTCAGCCAGACAGATACCTTTCCCATTTCTCCCCCAAAGAACATTTCCCGTTGAATCTATATGCTGGGCATAAATATCTGTTGATCCAGGGGTGCCCGGAAGATATTGCCAGGCAATAATTGCCCCCCCTGCATGGTCACTGATGACTTGATGAAAAGATTTTGTGCCTGTGGTATCTGTGATCGTTATACCATTGAGAGACCATATTTTTTCTCCTTCGCTATCCAGTCTTTGAGAAAAAATATCATAATTGTAAAAGAATAAGGGCCCACGTTCCCATACGACTATTGCTCCTCCCTTATCGTCTTTTGTAAGAAGTGGCCGGAAATGTCCCTTATTTAATGCACCGGCATTCACCGCAATACCGTTTTCTACCCACTGTACGATGCCTGAGGAATTTGTTTTTTGAGCATATATCTCACCACCAAAAACGGATTCGGTAAAGCGGTAATCGCGCCAGGAAATAATCACACCCCCTGATTCGTCAGATAGTATTGCAGGCTCTCTTTGGTCTTTGGCAGCATTGCAAATAAGGGTGTTCTCTGAGGGATCAGAACTCCACTGAGCAATAATAATCTGTGGATTAATGAGGAGAAAAGATAGGAAAACAAGGAGTATAATTCTTTTTTGGTAAATAGTTTTCATGATATATAGAATTTAGTTTAAAAATTGATCATAGTTAAGAATTATAAATATGTCAGTTAATTTAACATTTATGTTGAATCATAATAAAATGAATTTTACTTAAATTTCCCCGTTTAATGATTTTTTTATTACCTCAGCTTTGCTGTGAACATGCAGTTTTTTATAGATGTTTTTGATATGCGAACGAACAGTTTCAATGCTTATGTTTTGATTTTCGGCGATCATTTTATAACTCAGGCCATCAGCAAGGGAGAGGACAATTTCCTTTTCTTTGTCCGTCAATCCGGAAGAGTGCGTTTTTCCTTGCTTACCCTGGAAAAAGGCAATTACTTTCCGGGCAATCTGGGGTGACATGAAGGAGCCACCGTTATGAACTACCTCAATGGCATTTTTAATTTCGGCAAAAGGGGTGGTCTTTAATAAATAACCGGATGCTCCTGCCCTCAAAGACTGAAATATTTTGTGTGAATCGTGGTAGATTGTGAACATGATGATATTGACATCGGGAAATTTTTCTTTTACGATTTTTATTCCACTAATGCCTGACATGCCCGGGAGTCCGATATCCATAAGGATCACATCCGGATTATTCTCCTCATTCAAAATATTCAGAAAACTTTCAACACTGTCGCAGGCCAAAAGGCAAATCATATCTTCCCTGGAATTGATCATATCTTTGATCCCTTCCCTGATTTCAGTAATGTCTTCTACAATGGCAACTCGAATCATGTGCACAATATAAAAAGAAACTCAGGATCCTGAAATCCCATATTCATGGGATATTTTAAATTTGTATTTGTAATTTTTCTAAGCCCTGTTTTTATAAAAAATGGGAATACTATATAATTGATTTACAGCTGTTTTAAATTCAAAACAATCTGAAATCCGTCTGATGAGATGAATTGCAGGTCCGCACCGATTCTTTTTGCCCGCATTTTCATATTTTTCAGTCCATTTCCTTTTTTTACCCTATCCGGGTCAAATCCATCCCCGTTGTCCTTAACTTTTAAAGTGAAATTTCTTTCAGTATAATTTATTGCAATGTTTACTTTACCGGCATTAGCATGCTTTAATATATTATGAATGGCTTCTTTAAAAATGTAAAAGATATTCTGTCTGTAATTTACCGGTATTTTCCGGTTCTTTTTGAGTCCTTTGATCTGAAAATCAACATGTATATCTTTCACCGTTAATGTGTCATAGGCCAGGTCTCTCATTCGCTCAATGAGATTTTCTATGGTATCGTTTCTCGAGTCAATTGACCAGATCACATCACTCATGGTGGCGATAATTTCCCGGCTTAATGTTCCTATTTTCCTTGACGAAGTTTGAATCATATTTTTATTTATCCCACTTTGGATTTGTTCGGAGTAAATGGAGATTTTTGTCAGGGCTGATCCGATATCATCATGCAAATCACTGGCTATTTGTGTGCGCAGTCTTTCTATTTCAAGCAATTTATTCAAACGATACTTATGAAACATATAAAAGAACATTGATGCCAGTATTATACCAAGAATCTTAAACCACCAGGTTTTCCAGTAAGGGGGTTTTATCCGGATGTTTAATGAAGAAATATGTGTACTCCATAAACCATCACTGTTGGTACCTTTTATCATAAAGGTATATTCTCCGGGTTCGATATTGGTGTAACTTACAAATCTCCGAGTTCCGGTATAAACCCAGTCTTCATCAATGCCCTCCATCTTATAAGCATACTGGTTTCTCGATGGCTGCCTGTAATCCAGTGCGGCAAATTCAAAAGAGAAAAAGTTTTGTTTATATGAAAGAGAGATACAGTGATCATCAGGTAAATACGGGCCGGGCAGAAGTGGTTCATTGAAAACTTTAAAAGAGGTAAATACTAAAGGAGGCTCGTAATTGCTTTCTTTGATACTGTCAGGATAGAATATATTGAAACCATTTATACCTCCAAACAGTAATTGTCCGCTTTTGAGCTTAAGACAGGCACCTGCATTGAATTCATTACTTTGTAATCCGTAACTTTTATCGTAATTTTTAAAAGTTTTTTTTGCAGGATTATATCTGCTCAAACCCTGATTTGTACTGAACCATAAACTACCTGAATTATCTTCCAGAATGCCATAAATAACATTTCCGGGCAGGCCGTCTTTCATATACAGGTTCGTGAAGTTTCCTGTGGGTTTTTCGGTGAACTGCATGTAAGAAAGCCCGTTGCTTGTTCCGGCCCAGATTGTTTTTCCTGTATTACTATTCGTTTCATATATATAATGAACAATATTTCCGCTGATTGACAGGGGATTATCAGGATCATGCATAAACCTGATAAATGAATCTGAGCTAAGATCGAATGCATTTAATCCACCACCCCAAACTCCAATCCAGATATATTTTTGATCATTTTTGTAAATACGAAGTAAATAGTTCCCGGAGAGTGTGGTGCTGTCTTCCGGAATACTCCAGTAATGGCGGTAGCTTTCATTATGGATATCAAATTTTATCAGGCCTTTGTCAAAAGTGGCTATCCATAAGGTGCCGGGGGGATCAAAACAAATCCCGTTAATGAAGTTCATCCCTTCACTTTCAGGTATCCGTGGTGATTCCTGATATCTTGTAAATTCTGAAGAATGTTTATCAAACCTGTTTAAACCTCCACCACGCGTCCCGATCCATAAATTACCACTCTTGTCTTCTGCAATAGAACTGATACTGTTACTGCTAATGCTTGTGGGATCTTTTGGGTTATTGATGAATGTGGTGAAACTTTCCTGATCCGGACAAAACCTGTTCAAGCCTCCATTTTCTGTACCAATCCAGATGTCTTCTGATTTGTCCTCATGAAAAGTAGTTATTTTGTTATTACTCAAACTATTTTCATTATTCTGACTGTGTTGGTAATGATTAAAATTCTCTCTCTCGTAGTCAAACAGATTTATACCTCCGGCACCAATCCAGATAAGCCCTGACCGATCCTCCAGAAGGCTGTAAACATTATTGGCTGCCAGGCTTTGAGCTTCATCGGGGTTATGGTTGATGTGGGTGAACTTTTGAGTGTTGCTATCAAAAATATCAATTCCGTTTGAAATGGTCCCAATCCACAGTTTTCCTTTGTGGTCAAAAAGCAGAGAGGCAATATCATTGGAAGAAAAACTGTTTTTTGAAGGATTATGCATAATATTTGAAAAAGTCTTTTGGTCCTTTTCCAACCGGTTTAAGCCTCCTCCAAAGGTTCCTATCCAGAGGTTTCCTTTATTATCCTGAGAAAATGAAGTGATTTTGCCGGAACTTATCGAAGTGGATTTAGTGTCAGGCTGGAAATTATTAAAGCGGTAGTGTAATGTATCATCCAGATCAATTTGTGACAGCCCGTTCCATGTCCCTATCCATAATTTATTCTTTTCTTTGTCAAGGAACATCGTCCGGATAAAATCATTTATCAGGCTGTTATTGTCAGAAGTGTCATGGGTAAAATGGGTGAACCGGTCAGTAGCAGGATCATAACGGTTTAATCCCCCTCCCCATGTTCCAATCCATAAATAGCCGTTTTTATCCTCATAAATGGAGGTTGGCCTTCCACCCCGGATGTTGTTTGGATTCTTCGGGTCGGGAAGATACCGGGTGAACAAATTTTTATTCGGATTGAATTTTGTCAGGCCATTCCAGGTGGCAATCCAGATATTCTGATGGCTGTCTTCAAAAACATCCCATATCCAGCTATGTGAAACGGAGTTTGTGTCGGATTGGTCATGTCTGAAAACAATAAACTCGTACCCGTCAAACCGGTTCAGTCCGTCCTGAGTACCCAGCCAGATAAACCCCCGGCTATCCTGGAAAATGCAGTTAACAGTATTCTGGGAAAGCCCGTTTTCAATATTAAGGTGCTTAAAATGCAATGACTGAGGAAAAGATATGAGGCAATTTGTCAGCAACCCGAACAATAATATCCCATATTTTGTTAACCTGATCATTACAAAATATTTTGTAATAAAGTTAATTGTTTTCAGGGATATGGCAAAGAAAAAGGTGGTGAATATAACAATGAATTATCCGGAATAAAATAAAAAAACCAGGGGAATCCCTGGTTTTGTAACCCTTGGTTAATATTTTAGGGTTATTATATGAAGGGTAAACGGGTATGAAAACCTTTCGAAATATAGATGATCCAAAGTGGTGAATGGTTGCGTTGAAAAATTTTATATTTTAAATAATTATTATTGTTGTTTGTTAGGAGGCTTGTAATTATCAGATTATCAGTCTTGTAAAATAAGTATATTTTAAAAGAAATATTTTATATTTTTTTGTGTTAAAAATTAATTTGTGGTCTGTAATGAATATTAGGTATATTTGAATTTGTTCTTGAAGATTAATTTTTATCGTACTTTTCATGGTAATCAAAAACAGATGCAATCCAAGATATTATGCAGGGATAATAATTGTAAGTATAATTGTTTTTTCTGTAATCGGTTTTTCCTGCAAAAGAAGAGATGCAGGAAATAATGAATCGGGGAACATATGGTCGGCCAGTCAGACTCTATCCGTTCCTTTACGGATCAGAAAAAATCAGTTTGAAAGAGGAAATCTGGTAATAAATTCCTCTTTTGAAGAAGGAAAATATTTTTTGGAGGAATCCATTGATAAAGTTCCTCAGATTAAAGGCTGGAACCGGACTGGTCCTGCTGTTAGATGGGTGGATATGAAAGATAGTTTGTACTCCGAAAAGGAGGTTGCTGATGGCAGCCATGCAGTGAAGATCATAAGGGACAGAGCCGATGAAACTGATACCGATGGCGATGGTATCTTAAGTGATTACATTAAAGTTATACCAGGGAACTTTCTCCTTAATTATGACATTAAATTAAAAGATATTGATCCTCCTGAAGGCAGGAGAGGAACCCGGCTTTTTGATGCCGTTAATGTAAGTATCCGGTTTTTTGATAAAAGCAAGGTGCCTCTTTCAGGCAAACAATATTATCCTTATAAAAAGATTTTTCTTGATGCAGGTTTTAAAGGCTATTCATTTTCAAACTTCTGGCATATCGATTCTCTAGGATGGGGAAGGGTTCGTGGAAGAACGTATAATTATCCTTTATCTGAGGGGGACATACCGGATGGTACTTTTTACGTAAGGTTGTTTTTCGGGCTAAAAGGGACCGGTACCATGTGGGTGGATAATGTTGATTTCAGATATTCCAAATGGAATTTTACTGCACTGGAAAGATTTGAATGTTTTTTTGATTCGGTGTGTGTCAAATCATCTTTGCTGATTCCCACTCCAAAGAAAATTGTACAGACCAGGAATGTCCCTTTGTTTGCAAAATCAGAAAAGGGCTTTGTTTCCCCGTGTATTGTAATACCTGCTCATGCTGCCCGTCAAACTGTTTCTGCTGCTGCTCTAATAAAAGACGAAATTGACAAACGGACTCCACTTTTACCCGGTGAGGCAAAAGTATTGCCGGTAAAAATTCTGAAAGGAGAATTTCCGGAAAAAGATTTTAAAGGTATGTTAATCAGCCTGGGGAAAACCAAATTATTTGACAGATGGAAAGATTCACTTTTATATAATGAAATTCAGGAAAAAGATCAAGCTTATATTATAAACTCCCCGGAGAATGATTCAACATTTATTTTATTGGCCGGGACAACTCCCATTGGTGATTATTATGCGGCAACAACATTTGTACAGTTGTTAGATAAGGATGAAAATCTTTATCATGGGGCTTCAATCATTGACTATCCGGATATTACCGGGCGTTCCTATCTTTTTGCTTCCTGGCAAAATGAGGAGGAAATGCTGGCAGATGTGAATTCAATATCCCGGATGAGCCGGCTAAAATTGAATAAGGCATATGTGGGTTATGGCCAGACAAATGGCCGGAAAGACTGGTATAAACCGGATCAACTTTACATTGACGGTGTGAGGGCTGCCGGGAATAAATGCAGGGAAACAGGTGTGATGAATATGGCGATTATGGTGAATCCATATTATCATTTTGACTATGAAATGAATGTTGATTCGATTCCTGAAAATCTAAGGTATAAATTTATTCACTCTAATACGGAAAATATTAAAACACTGGAAAATGTATTTAAAATCGGGTTAAATGCCGGAGCAAATACCATTATGCTGATGGCGGATGATTTTTTACCACACAAAGGAGACAACCGGAAAAATTATGTATTGTATTCAAAAGAGGACAGGGATAAATTTGTTAATCTTCAGAGTGCCCAGGCGTATATGATAAATAAGTTGTATCAGGATTTTAACAGGGATTACCCGGGTTTGCGCTTTGAATTTTGCCCTCCATGGTACCTGAATGAGTTTATCGACCGTAGCAGGGGGAAGGCAGAAGCCTACTTCCCTGATCTGGTACAATTGATTCCCGGTGACGTATCCATCGTTTGGACAGGGCACACAATACGGTCACTGAGTTATGACCTGGCCGATTTTAAGCGTTATGAGAAATGGATAGGCAGAAAGCCGATGATATGGGACAATACTCTGTATGCCAGGGGTCTTGAAGGTGTTTATGGAGGATATCCTGCTTATTATCCCGGGAAAGCCCGCTTGTGTAATTTGTTTGAGCCTTACGACGTAATGGTACCTGAGAACTTTCAGGATTTTATTGATGGTCCGCATATGTATGTAAATGGTGCGGCTTCTTCAGAAATTTATAAGATTAAATATGCTACTGTGGCTGATTTCGAGTGGAATACAAAGGATTATGATCCTGAATATTCACTTTGGAAGGTTTTGGTTTCATCTTATGGGCCGGTTACAGCCAGACATTTGTTGGAATTTAGTGATGCGTACTACGAATTAATTTCCATTGTGAAATCTACTAAAAAAGAAAAAAACAGATTTTTTAATAAAGATTTTGACCAAAGAACAAGGATCAGAAATATCTATAAAATTTTAGAAAATGAGCTTCTTGCCAGTCCGGGACTGCTCAAAGAGATCGGAGAATTTAAAACAAAAGCACTTAAAGTTTATAATGAAACAGAAAAGCAGATGAATGTTGCAAAATGATTAGCTTTACCCGCTTTATTCATGCTTTTACCCGGTGAAGAGAATGAAAAAATATTTTGGTCCGATATTACTTTCTTTAGTCATCTCTTTTTCTGTGGATGGTTTAATCAATGCGCAGGAAACTGTGATCTATGGTAAAATCACCGATGCAAAAACCAATGAATCCATTCCATTTGCCAACATCTACTTTAAGGGTACAACGATAGGCACTTCCAGTAACTTTGAGGGAGAATTTTCACTAACTGTAAGGGACCCGGGTGACTCACTTACTGTGTCCTGTTTGGGATACTTTGGTTTTACCAGCCCGGTTAAAAAGGGGAAAAAACAAAAGATTGATTTTCAGCTTCAGCCAACCGCTATCAGTATTCCTGAAGTTTTTGTTGTTCCCGGTGAGAATCCTGCACACCGGATCATCCGGGAAGCAGCGAAACGAAAAAAGGATTACAACCTGGAGAAACTGGATGCATTTCAAAAAGCAAGCTATTCCAGAACGGAAATCGGGATAAATAATATCAGTGATGAGTTTAAAAACCGCTCGACCATGAAACCGTTTAAACCCTTGTTTGATAGTTTGATGATTGCTGCCGGTGAGAATGGAAGTCTGATTTTGCCGATTTTGTTTTCGGAGACTTTTTCAGAAGTTTATTATCTTAAAAATCCGGAACGACAGAAGGAAGTTATTTTAGCAAGTAAGGTAAACGGCGTAGGACTTGAGCATACACATGAGTTTGTATCCCAGGTTGTCGGGACCAGTTTTCATGATTATAATTTTAATAATAATTTTATTAAGATACTGGATAGAAATGTAATGTCTCCCATCGCAAATGGCGGTTTGGGTTTTTATAAATATTACCTGACGGATAGTTTGTTCATTGACAATCATTTTTGTTATGAAATTCAGGTCATGCCGAAAAGGAAAAATGATGTAGTTTTTACAGGTATAATCTGGATACAGGATACAACTTTTGCCCTTAAAAGAATAGTAGTGAACATTGATAAAAAAGCCGATCTGAATTTTATTGAGAATTTCAGGGTTCAACAGGATCTTAAACCGGTAGCAGAAAATATCTGGGTTCCTCAGAAAACAAGGGTGTTGATTGATTTTAGCCAGGTTTCTGACAGTACATTCGGAATGTTGGCGCGTTTTTATATGTCAGATACAAACTATGTTATTAACCAACCTAAAGAGCTGAAATTTTACAGTGATAAACTTGAGTTTAAATACGATGCGAACGATCATGATGACGATTACTGGCAGATGATCCGGCCTGAAAAGCTTACAACTACTGAACAAAGCATATACAACAGTATTGATTCAATAAATAATTTCCCAAAAGTAAGAACTTATGTTGATGTGATAGAAACATTGGTGAACGGATATTACAGGGTAAAAGGACTTGAATTTGGGCCGTATTTATTAGTGTACGGGTATAATACTGTTGAAGGAAGCCGGTTTCGGGTAGGGTTCAGAACCAATGCAGAGTTTAGTAAAAAGTGGGTTTTCAAAGCGTATGCTGCTTATGGTACCAAAGACCGGAAATTCAAATACAGCGCTACGGTTGAAAGGTTTCTTTCAAGGAAAAACTGGACTAAAGTGGGCTTTATGTATAAAAATGATGTGGAAGGGCTGGGGGTGATTGATGGGTTTTATCAGGTAAATAATATGTTTGCGCTAACAACACAACTGGGATTAATTGATAAAATGCGGGAAATCAAACGATACCGTTTGTGGTTTGAGTCAGATCTTTTCCGGGGTTTTAATCAAAAAGTTGTGTTGTCTTCCGATTATTTTTCACCCCTGGGGAATTATGTATTTGAATATTTTTCGGATGACACCAAAACTATCCGTTCTTCTGAAATACAATCTACCGAGCTTATTCTGGTATCACGGTATGCCCCTAAGGAAACGGTACTGATTAGTAATAATACCCGCATAGGAGTAGGAACACAGAAGGCACCCTTATTTACATTTCGCTATACGCTGGGAATAAAAGGTGCTCTTGGAAGCGATTTTAATTATCATAAATTGTCGCTTAAAATAAGTCAGAAGGTGAAGTTTTTTGAACTGGGCAGGTTCAGATATGAAATACAGGGAGAAAAAGTGTTTAATCAGTTACCTTACCCTCTTCTTCAGGTACAACCCGGGAATGAGACTTTTATTTACTCTAAGAAATCGTATAATCTAATGAACTTTCTGGAATTTGTCACAGATCAGAATGCAAGCCTGAGGTTTGTTTATAATTTTGAGGGGGCATTGCTGGGGAAGATTCCCTTGATAAGAAGCTTGAAATGGCGTGCCGTGGCATCTACCAATATTGTTTACGGTTCGCTGGATAAGAAGAACAGGTTCTATGATCCTGAGACCAATCCTGCAGGTATCCTGCCCAAAACAACCATGGATGGAGTACCTCTTACTACCTACCGTACTTTTGAAAAAGGGAAACCTTATGTAGAGGTGAGCTATGGTGTGGAGAATATCCTGAGAATTATAAGGATTCAGGTATTCCATCGCCTGACTTATCGTTATGAAAACTCACCCAAATGGGGAATAAAAGGAAGTTTGTTTTTTATGTTTTGAGCTGAGAAAGAAAGTATTCAATCCCGGTTTTATGGAATGTTCATCATTAAAAACCATAGATAGAATGATCGTGTTGTTGAAAACTGTTAAAAACCTCTGATCAAAAAAGTCTTTATTCATACAAAATATTCCTACTTTTACGGCTTCAAAAAACCTTACATGAGATCGGAAGAAAATACATTTTACAGAGAGGGAGAAACCTACCATTTGGTGAGGCGGTATGAAAGAATGAGGCGTGAAAAGACCAGGTATTATTTTGATGTGCATGAGTTTGAGGATATTATCGATTACTATCTGGACATGAATAAGACAGGGAGCGCATCCCTGGCCATTAAATGCGGATTGACCCAGCATCCTGAATCTACCGGAATTCAAGTGCGAAAAGCCAATGTGCTTATTGACAAAGGCAGTCCCGGAAAAGCCCTGAAATTATTGTATCGCCTGTCAGCCATAGAATCTTCCAATTATGAGATTTATGTTTCATTGGGTACAGCTTTGAATATGCTGGGCAAAACTGATGAAGCTGTTCAGTATTTTGACCAGGCACTGACCCTGGACCCTGAAGATAAGGATGAGGTTGCAGGAATGATCGGATTTTCATTTCAGGATGCCGGAAACTTTGCCGATGCTGTTAGGTATTTCAAACTTGCTTATAAATTGAGTGGAAACAGAGAGTCTTTCTTGTATGAAATAGGGTATTGTTACGAACAACTGGGGGAATTTGAAAATGCTGTTCATTTATATGAGAAATACCTCGACTACGATCCTTTTTATGAAACCGGATGGTATAACCTGGGTGTGGTTTATAGCAAAACGGGTGATTTTGCAGCTGCATTAACTGCATTCGATTATTCAATTGCCCTGAATGAAAAGAATTCTTCCGCTATTTTTAATAAAGCCAATGTATTGGTTTCAATGAATAAATATTACGAGGCAATTGAGGCTTTTAAAGAATTTCTGGTGTTGGAGAAAGATGATCTGAATGGGTTATTATATCTGGCTGAATGTTATGATAATATCGGGGAAGAAAAAATGGCAAAAAAATATTACAGAAAAGCCGGAAATATTGACCCTGATTCACCGGATTTGTTCTTTGGTCTGGGTATGTTGGAGTTAAAGAAAAAGAATTTTGACGATAGCAGGGAGTACTTCAAAAAAGCATTGACCATGGATAATGAGAATCCGGAGTTCTGGTATGCTTTAACAAAAACTTTTGAGTTACAGGAAAATAAGCTAAATGCAATTGAAACTGCTTTGAAAGCAATACATTATGACCCGTATGAACCGGAGTATTGGATGCTTGCAGCCAGATTATATGCTGAAACGGGAGTTCTGGGAGAGTCTGTAAACACTTTGCAAAAAGCACTGAATCATTTGGAAGATGAACCGGTCATTCATTATATGTTAGGTATTTATTTGATTTTATCCAATAAATCTTCTAAGGCTTATAAGCATATTGAAAAAGGATTTGAGACTGACTTTGATTTACACAAAGATGCCTTTAAAAACCATCCGTGGATCATGTCATTGAAAAAGGTAAAATTCCTGATCGATAAATATAAGAACCGGAAGAATAAATTTTGATCTTCCTTTTCTTCAGTTTCTTCCGGAGGAACTCCAACCATAATAAAATTTCAGGAAAGACGTTTTCTCCCTGAGTCTTTTTGTAGAGGGTATTTGAATTATGTGTTTTTTTGGTGAAATTTTTGTCTTTATTTCTGAACTTCGCCAGGGAGATGTTAATGAGTTAGCGATATGAATATATTGATAGTAAAATAGATACACTTTAATAGATGAAAGAATATATTGGTTTGTTTTTAAAAGGGATGGGAATCGGGGCTGCAAACGTAATCCCGGGAGTTTCAGGTGGCACCATAGCATTGATTACAGGGATCTTTGAAAAACTGATAGATTCATTGAAGTCTTTTAATTTACATGCATTAAAACTATTGCTGACGGGTAAATTTAAAGATTTTGCCTCTTATATTAATCTGTATTTTCTGATTGCAGTATTTGCCGGTGTCTTTGTCAGCATCCTGAGTTTTGCCCGTTTGCTCGAATTTTTATTCGGAAATTATCCTGTTTATGTTTGGGCATATTTCTTCGGACTGATCATTGCTTCTGTATATTTTGTTGGTAAAACTATCCCGAAAATAACATGGCCGGTAGTCATTAGTTTTATTGTAGGTACAACGGTTGCATTACTGATTTCATTCCTCTCACCGGCTTCAAGGAACGAAAGTACTTTTTACCTGTTTTTGTGTGGTATAGTAGCTGTTTGCAGCATGATACTTCCCGGACTTTCCGGTTCTTTTGTTCTCATTCTCATGGGAAATTATGAACTTATTTTTATTGAAGCGGTGAATGAATTTAACCTTGCTGTATTGCTTCCGGTAGTGGTTGGGGCTGTATTCGGACTACTGGCATTCTCGCATGCCTTATCCTGGATTTTTAAGAAATACAGAGAATCCACGCTCGCAGTTCTTACAGGCTTTATTCTGGGCTCTTTGGGTATGCTTTGGCCCTGGAAAAATGAGATTTACCGCACAAATTCGCTGGGAGAACTGATTACAAAAACCGATGGTTCCAAAATTATTGAAGGATATGAACGGTATTTACCGGATTCTTTTAATACAGAAGTAATACTTGCAATTTTATTTATGGTCATCGGGTTTTTAACAATTGCGCTTATGGAGAGAGTTGCCGCAAAAAAAAGTGCCGTACAAACATAATTTTTATTTATGGAAAGAGCTTTTGGACTGATAGGATTCCCCCTGGAACATTCTTTCTCAAAGAAGTATTTTTATGAGAAATTTAAAAAGGAGGGAATTACTCAAACGGTATATAATAATTTCCCACTGGAGAATATTCAGGAGCTACCTTCCCTGATTTCTGAAAATCCTCAGCTTGTAGGTCTGAATGTTACCATTCCCTTTAAAGAATCTGTTATCCCATTTCTAAATAAAGTTGAGCGGGAGGCGAAAAAAATCGGTGCGGTAAATACGATTAAAATAATCAGAGATTCTGACAGTGTTAGCCTGATTGGTTTTAATACGGATATTTTTGGATTTCGTAAATCTTTACTGGATTTTTGGGATAAAAAGAAAACCAAGGCCCTGGTTTTGGGAAGTGGCGGAGCTTCAAAAGCTGTTTTGTTTGTTTTAGAAGAATTGGGTCTGGAAACGCATGTTGTCTCCAGGAAAAAGACAGGTAAGGGAATGATCTCTTATAGTGAACTAAATCACGGTTTTATTTCAGAACATAAACTAATCATTAATACAAGCCCTGTAGGCATGTACCCTCATACAGATGAATGTCCGGAAATCCCCTATGATGCTGTTTCCAATAAGCATTTTCTTTTTGATTTGATATACAATCCGGAAAAGACAATGTTCCTTAAAATTGGAAAAGATAAAGGCGCGAACATCAAAAATGGCCTTCAAATGCTCATTGAACAGGCGGAACAGTCATGGAAGATATGGAATAATTCAGATTTACCCTTTCTTTTTTCAAAATAAAACGTAATTTTGGTTACTTGCAGAAAGCTTCGGGTGAGTTGGATTTAAGTACATTTCTACGGAAGATTTAATTTGTTATCCGCTTCTGTAGATCTTGAGTATTCTGAACCGGTTTAACAGGGATAAAATTTAAAAAATAGAAGTGAAAAAAGCCGTAATAGTCATATCAGTAATCATCATATTTTTGGGTTTGGTTTTTTTTATCCCCGGGGTATTTAAGAAATCTGTTGTGATTGAACAGGAACTTAAGATTAAAAGGCCGGTAAAAAATGTTTATTTTTCTCTGATCAACCCCTTAAGAATGAAATTATGGGTACCTGGTTTTAAGAAAATCGAAACCATGGATGGTTTTATTCACGGAGTGGGCTCCAGGTTTTTATTGACTCTTGATTTTCATAATAAAGAGTATAAAGTAGTTGAAGAAATCAAAGTTTTTGAATGGAAGAAAGAGCTTGGAATTTTTTATACAACAAATTATTTTACCGTAGAGACAAATATCCGTTTGTCCAGAGATGGAAAACTTACGGTTTTAAAAATAAACCACATGGTTAAAGGCGAAAATATTTTCTGGAGATCTGCTTTTTTCTGGTTTAAACCGGTATTGCGAAATTTTTATCATGAAGTTTTTATTGATTTTAAAAAGATGCTGGAGAAGTGATCCTTACCTTTTTTCATTTCAAAAAATGGAATCCCGGGCATTTATTTTAACAATTCTTAAGATTTAAGTTATGGCATATACATTAGAAATCGGAGCACGGGCTCCTGAGTTTTATCTTCCCGCAACCAATGGAAAGGAATATGGTCTGAGTGACTTTGATGAAGCAAAAATTCTGGTGGTTTTTTTTACCTGTAATCATTGTCCTTACGTAATTGGGTCGGATGAAGTAACACGTAAAACTGCTGAAAAATATGCTCCTGTTGGTATTCGTTTTGTCGGGATTAATTCGAATTCACCGAATACATATCCGGAAGATAGTTTTCCCAATATGGTTAAGAGAATGAATCAGTATAAATTTCCCTGGGTGTACTTATATGATGCAAGTCAGGATATTGCCCTGGAATATGGAGCGCTTAAGACACCACATTTTTATGTTTTTGATGAAAACAGGAAGCTTATTTATACAGGCCGTTCCATTGATAGCCCAAAAGATCCTTCCAGGGCCTCGGTGAATGACCTTGAAAATGCTCTGGATGAATATTTGGCCGGGAAAGAAATTTCGGTTCCGGTAACCAATCCCATCGGATGTAATGTGAAATGGGAAGGGAAGGATGCTCACTGGATGCCGCCTGATGCATGCGATCTAACCTGATTTCTATCTTTAATTACTACTTTTTAATTATTTTTGGTTTTTGATTGTTGCCTGTAAACAAAGAATGGTAAAGCCCGAAAATTACTGACTTTACCATTCTCCTTGCAGCATTACTCTTACTTATTTTGTAAACCCTATTAACAAAGAGGTAAGAGAAATGAATACGTTCCGGAGGTTCAGCGGAACGTATTTTGTAAATGTTTTTTATACCCTGTTTCTATAGTATCTCCCAATATCTTAATATAGATTTTAAATTTCTGTTATAAATATAAGGGTCATAGGGTTTATGGTAGCCATTTATTGATGAATGATGCCTGCCAGTTGATGAAAGTTCCTTTTTTGATGATGAAAATGTGTTTAAAATTTGGATAATGAGCATATGTTCATTATATTTGTAGTGAAAACAAGAATTATTAATCTTTAAAAAGGAGGTAATTATGCCAAATGGAGATAGAACAGGACCTTATGGTGAAGGACCACGGACAGGAAGGTCTTTAGGATATTGCGCTGGTTCAGATCGACCGGGCAATGCTTTTGGCTCAGGTCGCGGTTATGGTCGTGGGGGTTCCGGAAGAGGTTTTGGTTTTGGATTCCGAAGAGGAATGGGGGCCTTTGGCCATCACTGGTTTGGAGGAGGCAACTATGATGTTTCTGAGAAGACGCTGCTCGAAAATGAGAAAAGGCTTCTTCAGGATCAGCTGGAAAGCCTGAAGAAAAGGTTATCAGCGCTTGGTGATCAGGATTCGTAAAATTTCCGGCAACCTCTTTCTGGTTGCCGGTTTTTTTTATTATATTTATGGAGGAGCAAAAACAATGATGTTTAAACCTTTAAATAACATGTTATGTATAAATTGAGAAAGTATCATGGAAATCGTGTTCAGTCATTGACTTACGAAAAGGACAGGACTTCTGCCTCGGTTGGTATTATGGGAGTCGGTGAATATGAATTTGGTTCCCTGGCCAGAGAAACTTATACGGTAACGTCCGGAAAGATTTCATTGTGGAACAATAAAACGGAGAAGTGGGATTCCTATGTGCCTTTTTCCAGTTTTTTAATTCCGGAGAATGAGAATTATAAACTCAAAGTGGATGAGATCAGTACTTATCTTTGTGTTTATCATTAAAATTCAGGCCGGGGTTTTTGCGAACAATTGAGTACCATGTAGGAATTGCTGTCAAATGAATTCATTATCTGTTATAAGGTATTTCATAGGTTTGAATGAGGATTTAATGTCGTTTTTCTTATTTTGAGAATAAATGATAGTATTCGGTTTTTTATGCTTCTATTCCATGTTTGAAAAACGGATTCCGGAAAAATAATTTACCTTTGTTTCCATTTTTTAACAATACAAATAAACAAATGGGGAAAATATATCCTGATTCCGGTGTGGAACTAACACCCCTGATCGCAAAGAATTATGACTTGTTAATGAAATTCGGATCCTTTGGCAAATATCAGGGATTTATAAACAGAGCTATTGAGAAGATGGATATTAAACCGGGGGATAAAATTCTTGACCTTGGGTGTGGAACAGGTAAAAATACCTGTCTGATGAGTAAATTTCTTTCTGAAGATGAAGGTGCGAAGATTGTCGGACTGGATATTTCTGAAGATATGAAGAAGCAGTTTGAAAAGAATTGCCAAGCATTTCCGTTTATTCAGTTCAAAAAACAAAGGGTTGATGAGTCTTTTGATCTCGAGGAGAAGTTTGACAAAGTTTTTATAAGTTTTGTGATCCATGGTTTTCCTCATGATGTCAGATCCGGAGTTATTGAAAACGCCAGGAATCATCTGAAAGATGGAGGAAGTTTTTTTATTCTCGATTTTGCAGAATTTAATATGGAGGAGATGCCCCCTTTGCATCGTTTCATTTTTAAAAAAATAGAATGTAAGTATGCATTTGACTTTATTGAAAAGGACTGGAAAGAAATCCTGGCTCAATATGGTTTCCATGATTTTACTGAAGACCTATTTATAAAAAATTATGTTCGTCTCCTGAAGGCGATGAAATAAACCAATGAAACTAGGATCGTTAGGAAAATAATTTTAAATGATCAGTTGCAAAAGGATATATATATTTGTGAAAAAATAATACTATGATGAATCTGGAAGAAGTTTATGCAATAGTCAAGGATGTCAGGCATCCTGCCATCGATCATACTTTGTTTGATCTTGGAATTATTAAAGAAGTAAATCTGGAAGGTGAAACTGTTTCGGTTGTATTTGCTTTTCCTTTTCCCAATATACCTATTGAGGATCAGTTGGTAGGATCAGTTGCTGAACCTTTGATTGAAAAAGGCGCTGAATTTATGTATAAGGTGGATCTGATGACGGAAGAGGAAAAAAGTAAATTTATGAAAATGGAAGCGGAAGCCTGGAAAGGAAGTGCTATCTAATATTTTCGTATCACCAAGGATTTAAATTTATGAAAATACTTATGATCTTTATGGACAGGTTTCTTTATAAACCAACTATAAAAACACTGGAAGATTTTCCCGGGCATACAGAATCCGGAGTTTTTGAAAATGCTGAAGTAGCTTTCATTCATGCTGAGGAGGAAGATCAGGACGAAGACCGGATCAGGGCAATTGAAAAAAAACTGATCAAGAATCTGAAATGGATAGCTGGGAAGAATCAGACAAAAACCATTGTTCTCCACTCCTTTGCTCATTTGTCAGAAAGCAAAGCCGACCCGGGTTTTACAAAAGAATTTTTTGACAGGGTTGAAGTGCGTCTGAAAAATACCGGTTATGAGGTTTTCCAGACTCCGTTTGGGTATTTTCTTGATCTTGAGGTAAATGCGCCAGGTCATTCTCTTGCACGCGTATTTAAGAGCCTCTAATATCCTTAACTCTGACTCGTAATCCCTCTCCATAGATAAATACTCGCTTCAATTTTATGAAACCTCAGCCCATACAGTTACAGCAGATAGGATCAATAAAAACGCCCTATATCGATAAAGCTCCCTATCAGCCTTATGAAGACAAACTAAGCCGCTTTGAGGTAGAAGTTTTCCCTGAATTTGAGGAAGGCCTGAATGGGATCGAATCTTTTCATTACCTGATGCTGTTTTTCTATCTTGACAGAGCTGACTTGTCAGGGAAATTAATGGTGGATGTAAGCTGGGCAAATATCGAAACCGGCGTTTTCTCCACCCGTTCCCCGGATCGCCCGAATCCCATTGGATTTAGCATTGTCAGATTACTTCAACGGGAGAGAAATATTTTGCATATTTCCGGCATTGATGCCTTTGATAACACACCTTTGCTTGATATTAAACCTTACATTCTGGATCTGGATTCCAAAAAGGATGCAAACAATGGCTGGGTGGATGAGTTAGAGGATAAAGAACACATGAGCCTGCACCTGAGGGGTATCCCACATTAGTTTTAGTTTTTTACGAAGCATTATTTTGCATCCTAAAGATGTAATTATCTGGATTATTTTATATCTTTAAGCGGTAAGTTGATATTATTCCATTATTTTTTCAATCTAATATTTGTAAAGATGGCCAGAATTGTTGTATTAGGCGCTGGGATCTCGGGTCACACTGCTGCCGCTTTTATCAAAAAGAAACTGGGGAAAAAGCATGAGGTTATTGTGATTAGTCCAAATAAGAATTACCAATGGATTCCGTCCAACATATGGGTAGGGGTCGGGAAAATGAAACCGGAACAGATTTATTTTCCCCTGAAAAAAGTTTACAAACGGTGGAAGATTGATTTCCGGCAGGCAGTTGCCAGAGAAATTCACCCCGAAGGAGATAAGGAAGATTCGACTCCTTTCGTCACTATTGAATATACCGGTGAAGATCATACCGGTAAGACCGATAAGATAAGTTATGATTTTCTGGTGAATGCAACCGGCCCCAAACTTAAGTTTGAAGCAACGGAAGGACTGGGCCCTGGTAAGCATACTGTATCGGTTTGTTCTTACAAACATGCTGCAGAGGCCTGGGAGCAACTGAATTCAGCTATGGACAGGATGGCAAAGGGCGAAAATCTTAAGTTTCTGATAGGAACCGGACACCCTATGGCTACCTGTCAGGGAGCCGCTTTTGAGTATGTACTGAATGTGGCTTATGAAATCAATAAGCGGGGACTCAGAGATAGGGCTGATATTACATGGATATCAAATGAATATGAGCTGGGTGATTTTGGCATGGGCGGTGCTTTCATAAAAAGGGGAGGGTACATTACACCCACCAAGGTTTTTGCTGAATCTATTTTTGCCGAGTACGGTATCAAATGGATCAAGCAAGCCGGGGTTTATAAAGTGGAGCAGGGAAAAGCCTTTTATGAAACACTGGATGGGGAATATAAAACAGCAGACTTTGATTTTGCCATGCTGATCCCGGCCTTTAGCGGGCCCGGAATGAGAGCTTATGATAAAACGGGTGCAGAAATAACAGAAAAACTATTTGCCCCCAATGGCTTTATGAAAGTGGATGCCGATTATTCAGGTAAGCCTTTTGAGGAATGGAGCACCAGTGACTGGCCTTCAACCTATCAGAATCCGGATTATAAAAATATCTTTGCTCCCGGGATTGCTTTTGCCCCTCCGCATTCAATCTCAAAACCCATGAAAAGCAAAAACGGCACACCCATTTTTCCGGCACCACCACGAACGGGAATGCCCTCTGGTGTTATGGGTAAGGTTGTCGCCCTGAATATTATTAATGAAGTGAAGAAGGGGAAGCATGAATATAAGCATAAGGCTTCCATGGCGAAAATGGGCGCTGCATGTGTGGTTTCTGCCGGTTTTAGCTTTACCCGTGGAAATGCGGCTACCATGACTGTTTTTCCGGTGGTACCCGACTGGGAAAAGTATCCGGAATGGGGCAGGGATATAAATTACACCGTAGGTGAAGCCGGACTGGCAGGACACTGGATAAAATTATTTCTGCATTATATGTTTTTGCATAAAGCCAAGGGTTATCCGTTCTGGTGGCTATTACCCGAATAATTAATAAGGAAATTCAGAATATTATAAATAACAGTACAAATGAGCACAAATAAAGTCAGGGCATATTACGATGAGGCTTATCCTCCCATACCCACCAAAGCTACCCGCTTCTGGAGAAGAAGTATCTTGTGGCAGCTTGTCAGGTTTTTTGTTTTAAATCTGAAAATAATGAGGATCATCGTGGGTGGCCACTCATAATAAATGGTTGAGATGTTTGGTCTGGAAATTGACAATTAGGTGAGACCTGATGGAAGTTTTTTCCATTTTTTACGAATTTGGTTCAACCACCTCCGGGGTTGTGGGCCATAGAGAATACTCATACCCCCGGGTGTTACCGGGGTTACCTTCTTCAACCCCTCCGGGGTTTTCTCATAGTGTAAATAAAGTGAAGCATAATACCAGAAGAGCCCCGGAATGAAAAGTTTTATCCACAGTATATCTGTGGTCATCATCAATTCACTTCCTGTTTTGTGCAATGCATGACCCAAAATAGAAATTTTAATGAGCTAAATCACTGATAATTAACGATAAAAATAAAAAGCTTTGTTTCCGTGTACAAAACAGCTGTGGCTATCACCAGTCCACTTCTGTCAACCCTTGCAGGGTTGAAGCATCTCATTTGAAAACCGAAATCCTTTTCCACTTGTTATTCTATATCAAAAAGATCTTCCGGGTAGGAGATATCCGTAAGAAACAACCCCTGTGCCGGAGCAGAGGGTCCGGCTGCAGAGCGGTCTTTCCGGGAAATAATATTTTCAATTTCTTCCGGTCTGATCTTTTCAGTTCCCACCTGCAAAAGGGTTCCCACAATGGCCCGGACCATATTCCTCAAAAACCGGTCGGCTTTTATTGTGAAAACAAGCTTGTTATTTTCTTCTTTCCAGTCTGCCTCCATGATTTTGCAGATATTTGTTTTTGTGGGTGAGTGCAAGCGGCTGAAACTGGTAAAATCGGCTTCCCGGATAAGAGAATGTGCAGCTTCCTGCATCAGGGGAAGTGAGAATTTCCCATGATAAAAATATGCCAGGTCAGTTAGAAAAGGATCTTTTTTCCTTATAATATGATACTCATAAGTTCTCGAAATAGCATCAAATCTGGCATGAGCATCCTGCTTTACAGGAACAACCTCCTGAACTGCAATATCTTCAGTAAGTAAACCGTTGCATTGATAAATAAAGCGGTTTTTGTCAGAGGATAAATTGGAATTTGTATCAAAGTGTGCATAAAAACAGGAAGCATGAACTCCGGTATCCGTACGCCCGGCACCTGTTATCTCCGTTTTTTTTCCAAGAATAACAGATAAGGTTTTCGCAACAATTTCCTGTACGGAAACTGCATTTGGCTGAATTTGCCAGCCATGATAATTTGTTCCACGGTAGGACAAGCGTATGAAATATCGGTAGATCAAAATATTATTTTACCACAAATTTAGAAATATTCGGCTAATCAATAACAAATGTTTCGTACTTAAAGGTAGTTGTATGATATTAAATAAGTTGTAAAATCCATAACTAAATTATATCCATGATAATTAATTACTTAATATTTCCATTTTTGAACTTTTTACTTTGTGATACTTTGTGCATTCCTTAGTGTTCCTTAGTGGTAATAAAGAGTATCCAATCTTAACCACCAAGGCCCCAAAGGATATCACAAAGGACTTACCAAGTTCAACAATCTTAATATCAATAAATTATGCCAAAATATTTTACCTGCGAAACATTAATCAATAACTGCTTCTTTCATTTACCTCTGTTTATTGGGATAATTTCTTTTTCAATCATTTCATAAAAACTATTTAATCAAAATCTGACAGGTTTTCAGTTTTTAAGGATGTTTAGAAAAAGTGTAATTTTAATTTCACCGGGCTGCGGTGGATCAAAGATGAAGCTTAAATTCCAACAGATTGAATACGCTGAATGTGCATTTTAAGGATTATAAACTACCTTTAACATTTTTTAACTTTGGAGAAGACAAAAAATCATGAAATTTGTAGGCACAGTTTTTGATATTTATACGGGAAATGTTTTTCCGGATAAGTTTTAAGCCTTGAAATCTAAAAAATATATTTTTTCAAAATAATGATAATATAAAAAAGTTATGGACAATCAGGTGGATATTAGAGAGTTAAATGAGAGGATCGAAAGGGAAAGTTCTTTCGTGGAATTATTGAACATGGAGATGAAAAAAGTGATCATTGGTCAGAAACATCTTTTAGACAGTTTGCTGATCGGTCTCCTGTCAAATGGTCATATTTTACTGGAAGGTTTGCCAGGCCTGGCAAAAACCCTGGCAATTAAAACGCTTGCCGATACCGTTGATGCGGATTTCAGCCGCATCCAGTTTACTCCGGACCTGCTGCCGGCTGATGTTATCGGAACACTGGTGTACAGTCAGAAGAAAGAAGAATTTCTTATTCAGAAAGGACCAATTTTTGCCAATTTTATCCTGGCAGATGAAATTAACAGATCTCCTGCAAAAGTACAGAGTGCCCTGTTGGAAGCAATGCAGGAACGGCAGGTGACCATTGGTACGGAAACATACCCCTTGCCAAATCCTTTTCTGGTACTGGCTACTCAAAACCCGATTGAACAGGAAGGAACTTATCCTTTGCCGGAAGCACAGGTTGACAGGTTTATGCTCAAGGTTGTGATCAATTATCCGGTGAAAGAAGAGGAAAGGCTCATCATTCGTGAGAATCTGGCTGAAAACTTCCCGGAGCCGCAACACATTCTGAAACCGGAAGATATTGTGAAAGCAAGAAAAACGGTTCGGGAGGTTTACCTGGACGAGAAGATTGAAAAATATATACTGGATATTGTATTTTCAACCAGAAATCCTGAAGAATACGGATTGCCTGATTTTAAAAATCTGATTGCCTACGGTGGCTCACCTCGTGCGAGTATAAACCTGGCAATGGCTGCCAAAGCTTATGCATTTATAAAGAGAAGAGGTTATGTAAGGCCGGAGGATGTCCGTCAGGTTTGTCATGATGTAATGCGTCATAGACTGGGTCTGACTTATGAGGCCGAAGCTGAAAATATTACATCAGAGGAGATTATTTCCAAAATTCTGGATACGGTTGAGGTACCGTAAAAATTATTCACCGGGAAATTATAAAGATGATTAGAATCATTTTCATATTGGGTGGTTTTTTATACTTGTCCGTAATTTCAGGAGCAGGACAGGATTGGATTGGTCTGCCGGAAGATTCTGTAAAAAAGGTAATTGAAACAGAGTGTCCGGACCTGAACCTGAGTACGAATACGGTCAACAAGGTATATCATTATCTGAAATTTGAAAAGTCAGATGGGATGCAGACCACACTGGTTTTTCTGGATGACAGTAATAATTGCCGGTATGTAAAGAATATGTACGATTATGTAATCTGGGATAGAGTAATACAGGATTTAAATAATAAGTTTTCCCGCAGGAATGACAGTCTGTGGATATCGGAAAATAAGGATAAAAAAATCGTTAGTGAACTGAAGAAAGAGGAATGGTATTTTACCGTAATCACAAAACCTGTGGAAAAGAAGAAGTGAATAATAACTGAGACAGGATATCGATAGATAAGGTGATGGAAACAACAGAGTTATTAAAGAAAGTCAGAACAATTGAAATAAAAACACGTGGCCTGTCAAAAAATATTTTTGCAGGAGAGTACCACAGTGCTTTTAAGGGCAGGGGTATGGCTTTTAGTGAAGTAAGAGAGTATCAGTATGGCGATGATATCCGCAATATCGACTGGAATGTTACCGCAAGGTTCAGTCATCCCTATGTAAAGGTTTTTGAGGAAGAAAGAGAACTGACCGTGATGTTGCTGGTGGATGTGAGTGGCTCCAGTGTTTTTGGTACAAGGAATATGCTGAAGAAGAATATGATTACCGAGATTTCAGCAGTGCTTGCTTTCTCTGCCATCCAGAACAGTGATAAAATAGGGGTTTTATTTTTTAGTGATAAGGTAGAAAAATTCATCCCGCCGAAAAAGGGAAGAAAGCATATTCTTCATATTATCAGGGAGTTGATAAATTTCACGCCGGAAAGTAACCAGACAAATCTTACCGAACCTCTCAGGTATCTGACAAATGCCATAAAAAAAAGATGTACGGCCTTTTTACTTTCTGATTTTATCAGTGAGGACTTTGAAGATGCCCTGAAAATCGCAAGCAATAAGCATGACCTGGTGGCTTTGAAAATTTATGATAAAGGAGAGACAAAATTACCTCCTGTGGGATTATTAAGACTGAAAGATGCGGAAAGCGGGCAAGAAATGTGGGTGGATACAATGTCAGGTAAGGTCAGAAGGGAATATGAGCAATGGTGGAACAAACAGGATGCAAAAGTCAGGGAAACCTTCAAACACAGCGGGGTTGATAATGTAGCCATAAGTACGGATGAGGATTATGTAAAGCCAATTATTAAACTTTTTAAGAAGCGTTAAAAATTTGTTGGTTTAATGATAAAATGAAAAAGACAGGATTTTTAAAATATAGCATCATCATTTCAGGAATTTTATTCTTGTTTATTTCTCTGACAGCACGGGGGCAGGAAGTTGCCATTCAGTCTGTACTTGAAAAAGATACCATTCTTATTGGTGACCAGATTCAATATACGGTTGAATTGACCCAACCTGCAAATATGGCCGTACATTTTTCTTCCTATAAGGATACGATTACCGGAAAGATTGAAATCGTCCAATCTACATTACCGGATACCATAAAAACAACTGAGGGGCCTTTGAAAATTGTGCAAAGATACCTGATCACTTCTTTTGATGAAGGATTTTACACACTTCCCGGACCCAAAGTGAATTATAGTGTAAATGGAGTGGAAAAAGAATTGGCAGGACCTGATCTTTACCTGCAGGTTTTAACCATGCCTGTGGATACAAGCAAGGGAATCTATGATATAAAATTGCCATACCGTGCCCCGATTACTCTTAAGGAATTAGTACCTTACATTATTGGAGGAGTTGTACTGGTTGCCATTATCCTTTTGGTTCTTTATTATGTAAGAAGGTGGAAACGGAAGAAAAGAGGGTATGTTCCACAAAAACCCAGGGAACCTGCGCATGTTATTGCCCTGCGTGAACTGGACAAACTGAAAGAAGATAAATTATGGCAAAAGAACAGGCCCAAACTATTTCATTCCAGGCTGACGGATATTTTGAGGACATACCTTGAGTACAGATTTGATATTAAGGCGATGGAGCAAACCACCCCTGAAACACTGCGTAGTTTGAAAGAGTCAGGTTTTAATGATAACCGTTTGTATTCCAAGATGAAAGAGATTCTGGATTTGGCGGATCTGGTAAAATTTGCAAAATTCAAACCTTTGCCACAAGAGAATGAAACTTCATTGCTGGATGCCTATATTTTTATAAATGAAACAAAACCGGTGGATAAACCGCTGACTTCGGAAGAGATTACACCGGAGAACCAGGGTAATGAGAAGGGGAATGCTTCAGCTGAGGAGGAAAAGAGTGATGATAAAATAAAACCAGAGGAGGGAAAACAATGAAAGGCTTGGTTTTTCAATCACCGGACTGGTTGTATCTTCTGTTTTTGATAATACCTGCAGTGGTATGGTACATATTAAAAGAACGGAAATCAAAGGCCAGTTTGCAGTTTTCTTCTTTGGGGGCTTTCCCCAAAGGAGCCGGGCATATCCGGCAGTATCTGAGACATTTGTTGTTTGTTTTTCGTCTTCTGGCTACGGCCTTGATCATTGTAGCAATGGCACGTCCTCAGTCCACTACCAGATGGAAGAATGTGAAAACGGAGGGGATTGATATTGTTATTGCCCTGGATATCTCAAGCAGTATGCTGGCCCGTGATTTCAAACCCGACCGGCTGGAGGCTTCAAAAGATGTTGCCACAGAATTTATATCAGGACGGCCGAATGACAGGATCGGGCTGGTGGTTTTTAGTGGGGAGAGTTTTACCCAGTGTCCTCTGACCAGTGATCATGCTGTTTTAATAAATATGTTTCATGATATAAAGAGTGGTATGATTGAGGATGGAACAGCTATCGGGAATGGTCTGGCAACAGCAGTCAGCCGGTTGAAAGACAGTAAGGCCATCAGCAAAGTGATCATTTTATTAACGGACGGAGTAAATAATAAAGGAGATATTGCACCTCTTACAGCAGCAGAAATTGCTAAAACATTTGGTATCCGCGTTTATACCATTGGAGTGGGTTCCCTGGGTATGGCTCCCTACCCGGTACAGACACCTTATGGCATACGGTACCAGAATATGGAGGTAAAAATTGATGAAGAAGTTTTGCAGAAGGTGGCAGAAATGACGGATGGAAAATACTTCAGGGCAACGAATAACCAGAAGTTAAAAGAAATATATCAGGAAATTGATAAGCTGGAGAAATCAAAGATTGATGTGAAGGAGATTAGTAAGAGGGAAGAGGAATACCTTAAGTTTGTATTGCTTGCTCTTGCTTTTCTGATTGCGGAAGGATTATTAAGAAGCACTGTTTTCCGGACTTTGCCGTAGGCTGAAGGAAAGTCAGGAAAAGTAATGAATAGTTAGTTAATATATAAAATAGAAATTGTAGAAAATGTTTCGATTTGCAAACCCGGAATATCTTTACCTGCTGATCCTGGTACCTGTGCTGTATATATTATGGCTGGTGGGTCGCAGCATTTCGGAAAAAAGGATGAAACGATTCGGGGATAATGAAATTTTGCAGGATCTGATGCCGGAAACATCGGCAACCAGACCTTTGCTTAAATTCATTCTTCTGTTATTTGTTTATATTTTCCTGATCCTGGGAATTGCCCGGCCGCAGTTTGGAACGAAACTTCAGCAGGTGAAAAGAAAAGGAATTGAAATGATCATTGCCCTGGATGTTTCGAATTCCATGCTGGCACAGGACATAAAGCCCAACAGGCTGGAGAAGGCTAAACAATCTATTTCAAAACTGGTGGAGAGACTCGTAAATGACAGGATTGGATTGATTGTATTTGCAGGTCAGGCTTATACACAGATTCCAATTACCAGTGATTATGTTTCGGCAAAAATGTTTCTTTCTTCCATATCCCCCGGGATTGTTCCCGTGCAGGGTACAGCTATCGGAGCTGCTATTAAGCTGGCCATGAATTCTTATACTCCGCAGGAAGACATGAGCAAAGTCCTGATCATAATTACGGATGGAGAGAACCACGAAGATAACGCTGTTGCAATGGCACAGCAGGCAGCGGAAAAGGGGATAAAGATCTATACCATTGGGGTGGGTTTGCCAAAAGGCTCCCCTGTTCCATTGCCCTCAAAATCTGGTCAGCCCGTTTTCCTGAAAGATAAGGCCGGGAAAGTGGTGATCAGTAAACTGGATGAAAAGACCCTGGAAGAAATTGCAGCCATTGGTAATGGAAAGTATATTCGTGCAAACAATACCAGACTGGGATTAAATGCCTTGTTTGAAGATATCAATAAGCTGGATAAAAAGGAAATTGATGCAAAAATATACTCTGAGTATGCTGATATTTTTCAGTATCCGGTGGGTATAGCACTCATGTTGTTGATAATTGAGTTCATAATCCTTGACAGGAAGAACAGGAAATTGAAGCACATCAGGTTGTTTAAAATTAATGAGTAGTTTAAAAATGAAGCATTTATTATTAATATTGACGTTTTTTCTTTCTTTTGTACAAATGAGTTTGTTTGCTCAGAAGGACAGAAAGTATATCAGGGAAGGAAATAAGGATTTTGCCTCCGGGAAGTATCAGGATGCAGAATTGTCTTATCGTAAAGCGCTGGATAAAACAAAAGATCCTGTAAAACCTTCTTTCAATATAGGCGATGCCCTGTATAAGCAGAAGAAATTTGAAGATGCGGCAGGACAATTTGATAAACTTGCAGAAACAGAGACAGATAAGGAAAGTGTGGCAAGAACTTATCATAATCTGGGAAATTCGTATTTACAGACGAATAAACTGAAAGAAAGTATTGAAGCTTATAAGAATGCTTTACGGAAAAATCCGTATGATATGGAAACCAAATATAACCTGGCTTATGCTCAGGAGAAATTAAAAGAACAGCAAAAAAAGCAACAGCAGAATAAAGATAAGAACAAGGACAATAAAGATAATAAGGACAAGAATAAAAACAAGAACAATAAGAATCAGGATAAAAATAAAGATCAAAACAAGAAAAATCAGGATAAAAAAGACCAGAACAAACAGGATCAGAATAAAAATAAGGACCAGCAGAAAAAGCAGCAACAGCAGCCACAACCAAATCAGATATCTAAAGAAGATGCTGCCCGGATTTTACAGGCACTGGCAAACCAGGAAAAGGATGTCCAGAAAAAAGTTAAAAAAGCAAAAGCACAGAAAGCAAAAGTTAAGACAACAATCAACTGGTAGATTATTAATTTTGAGGATTGGATGAAAAAGAATTTAAGCATATTGATTTTACTGTTTACCGGTTTAATGGTACATGCTGAGGATGTCAGCTTAACTGCTTCCGCACCAAAAGTTGTTTCCATGGGAGAACAGTTCAGGCTTATATTTACACTGAATAAGAAGGCCGATCAGTTTTTACAGCCAGACCTGGCCGATTTTTCGGTTCTTATGGGGCCGAGTACTTCATACAGCCAGAGCACATCCATTGTGAACGGCAAAATGACCCGGTCGGTTTCTTATACCTATACGTACATCTTACAGCCAAAAAAACCGGGGGAATTTATGATCTCACCGGCTGTAGCTAAAGTAGGAAAGAAAAGCTACAAATCATCTCCCCTGAAGATTGAAGTGGTTAAAGGGGATCAGAAAGCTGCAGCAGGGAATACCCGGAGTTCACAAGGAACTTCCACAACCGGTAGCGGACAGCCCAACCTGTTTGTTAAAGTACTGGTGAATAAAAAAAATTTATATGTTGGCGAACATCTTACCGCTACCATAAAAATTTATTCCAGAGTGAACTTGTCAGGTTTCGATGATGTAAAATTTCCTACTTTTGACGGATTCCTGAAAACAGATATTGAGACTCCGCCTTTGCGGTCACTGGAAAGGGAGAATGTGAACGGACAGATCTACGGAACCGGGGTCATTTCCAGAGTGGTTCTTTTTCCTCAGAAGAGTGGAACACTTGTGATTGACCCGGTGGAGATTCAGTGTCTTGTACAACAACGTTCATCCCGTTCATCCAATAGCTTTTTTGATGATTTCTTTGATTCATACCAGACGATTAAAAAGAGGATTAAGAGTCCTGCATTGAAAATAAATGTAAAACCTCTGCCTGCGGGAAAACCTATGGGCTTTTCAGGTGCAGTCGGCTCTTTTACCCTGACTGGATCGATAGATAAAACTGAGGTGAAAGCAAATGAGGCAGTTACATTGAAGCTTAGAGTCTCCGGAAATGGAAACCTGAAGCTGATCAGCCCTCCTGAAGTGAATTTCCCGCTTGATTTTGAAACCTATGATCCCAAAATAAATTCAAATCTGAAAACCACCATCAATGGTACATCCGGCTCAAAGACCTTTGAATATCTGATGATCCCCAGAGTGAAGGGAGAATTCAGAATTCCACCGGTGGCTTTTCATTATTTTGACCCATCTTCGGGTTCGTATAAAACCTTGCATACATCTGAATACCTTATAAAGGTTTTGCCGGGTAACGAGGATGAATCAGGAACCGTGATCACTTCTACTTCAAAAGAAGGGGTGAAATTTATTGGCAAGGATATCCGGTATATTAAAACTTCTACGGTAAAACTGAAAAAGAGAGGAGAATCTATCTGGGGAACTCCCTGGTTCTTCGGAGTTTATATTTTCAGCATTCTTCTGTTCATAGCTGTTTACATTTTAAGAAGGAAGAAAATGAAGGAAGAATCGAATATTGAGTTGCTGAAAAATAAAAAGGCGAATAAGTTTGCAAAGAAAAGACTAAAGTTAGCCTCTGCTCAGATGAGGGCCGGTAACAGCAGTACCTTTTATCAGGCTGTATTAAAGGCTTTGTGGGGTTACCTGAGTGATAAACTTGGAATCCCCTTATCAGGATTATCAAGGGATAATGTGGCTCAGAATTTAAAAGAAAAAGGAATAGATGATGAAATCATAACGGGAATGATCAGTCTGATAGATAATTGTGAGTTTGCACAATATGCCCCTTCCGGAAGCGCAGGCAATATGGAGGATATCTATAAACAGGCTGTTAGGATAATTACGAAAATGGAAAATAAGGTTAGATAGAAAAATCGTGAAATAAATGCACAGGGAAAGAAGACATATTATAAACTTTGTACAAATGAAAAAGATTTCATGGCTGATTCTTCTTTTATTACTGGTATCGAATGTCTTCGGGCAGGCAGTGGATGATTCATTGAATGCGGGAAATCAGTATTATTCCGAAAAAAAATATGAAGATGCCATCAGGGTGTATGAGTGGGTATTGAATGAAGGCTATGAGGCGCCTGAATTATATTATAACCTTGGAAATGCATATTTTAAATCTCATAAAATGACTTTTGCCCTGCTGAATTATGAACGGGCAAAGCTTCTGGATCCGGGGAACGAAGACATTGATTATAATCTGAAACTGGCAAAAAGTTTTGTGATTGATAAGATAGATGAAGTTCCTCCATTTTTCCTGACCCAGTGGCACAATTCCATGGTCAATATGTTTTCAGGAGATGTCTGGGCAGTGATAAGCATGGCAACATTCGTTTTATTATTGCTGGTATTTTCCGTTTATCTTTATACCCGAAAGTATGGTATAAAGAAACTTTCTTTCTGGTTCAGCGTATTATTACTGTACGTTTCGATCTCATCTTTTGTATTTGCTTTAAATGACAGACAACGGATTTTGCACCCCGGTACTGCTTTGATCTCAGCATCGTCGGTAACTGTTGAAAGCTCACCAGATGAGAGCGGAACCGATCTTTTCCTGATCCATGAAGGAACCAAAGTTACGATTCGGGAAAAACTGGGTGACTGGACAAGGATCAGGTTAAGTGACGGTAAAACGGGTTGGGTACCATCCAGCTCCATTATTGAAATTTAACTAGGATTGAAAATGAAATTATTTCTGGTAAAACTTGCTTTTGCAAGTCTTGTTATCCTTGCTTTTTCCTGTAAAAAGGATTTGGGCCCAACAGATTTACGAATTAAAAACACCACAGAATTTACTTTTACGGATGTTGAAGTGAATACTTCCGAAGGCATTCATAATTTTGGAACAGTTGCTGCGGGCCAGACCACTGATTATAAAAGGTTTGATATGGCATACCGTCAGGCCCAGATTGAATTGTTCATTGGTCAGGAACAATATGAACTAATTCCCGTTGATTATACATACGAGGTGCCGCTGGGCAGGGGGATGTTTACCTATGAAATATCTGCAGATACCACGGAAAAAGTCCTAAGTATTCACGTGGAAGCCGATGCTCCGCTGGATTAGTTTTTAAGATTTTATAGTTGAATTGAAATTTTTCAGTAGATCCGAAACAGATCAGCAGGATTTTAATTTACCGGAAAATCTACCGAATTAGAATCCGGCATCCAGCTTCTTCTGATCAATGATTGGATATAATATCTTGCCAATTGAATAAAAAGGTGAAAATATACCCTTAATTCAGGTATAAAATAGAACAATAATCCCAGTACAGCCGGTATAAGTAATCCCAGTATATTGTAAATAACAAGATAAATCTGAAAAATAGCCCGTTTAAGACCCTTGAAGTGCTTTTTGATATAAATGTGCCGGGAGATTAAAACCTGAGTCTTGGTATAGGATTTTAATTTAATGTTCTGCCGGGTTACACCACCATGCTGATGAATGATCCGGATATCACATAGTAAAGCAACTTTTCCACCCTGATCACTTACTCTTTTACATAAGTCAACATCCTCGGAATACAGCCAGTAATCCTCATCCCAGCCTCCGGCCTGCCTAAGAATTTTTTCAGGAATTAAAATAAGAGATCCGGAAACCCAGTCAGGAAAAATGACAGATTGTCCTTTACACTTCAGTTTTGCCTTATGAGGCATGAGAAGACGGTAAAAAGCCCTGTTAATCCCGGTAAGAGTTTTAAAAGAGGGGAAAGTACCGAAGGGATATTCATCGTTCTCTTTTTCATCTGTTTGCTGACAGGAAAGTATGTGATATTCAGGATGCTGTTTTGCTGTATTCAGCATCTCAGATATGGCCGGCAGATTTACAATAGTATCCGGATTAAGGAACATCAGATATTCGCCACTGCTTTTTTCGACTCCCAGGTTATTTCCGTTCGAGAATCCATAGTTGCCATTATTTTCAATGAAATGAACAGAGGGAAATTGTTTTGAGAATTCTTTAAGTTTCCCGTCATTGGAATGGTTGTCAACTACAATTACCTCGGAACTAAAATCAGCGTTTTTAAGGCAATTTAGAGCCACAAGACAACCGGACAAAGGTTTCCAGCCACGATAATTTACAATAATTACGGATAATTTAATCAATTTCCTGTTTCTAATGTTAACAATGAACTGCTTCGGGAATTTTCATTCCGGAAATACTTATAAAATGTGTAAAGTTATTTCGTATTTTTGAGTTCAAATTTAATTATCCCGGCCTTAACCAACTCCTGATGTTTTACAAAATACTTATTCAGGTGTTTATTATTCAACGTAATCGTGCGAATAAAAGTATTCCCGGGATTGTTATTTGCCGTTTCAATGATCAATTTGTCCTTTTCATAAAACACAGGATTCAGTTGTATGGTAATTCTGTCAAAAACCGGGGCAGTCAACGCATAGTTCATATCCCCCGGGCAAACCGGATAAAAACCCATCATACTGTAAACCAGCCAGGCAGATAAAGTTCCGGTATCATCATTCCCGGGTAATCCGGCCGGTTCATTTTTATAATATGAGGAAATCAGCCTCCGGACTTCTTTTTGGGTGCGCCATTCTTCTCCTTTAACAAAGTTGAAAAGATAGGGATAGGTAATGTCCGGTTCGTTTGCCATATCGAAGAGGCCTTCATCAAAAACTTTTTGAAGTTTCTCAACAAAATCTTTTTTTCCTCCCATCAGTTTTATTAATCCTTTGGTATCAAAAGGTACATAAAAAGTATAATTCCATGCAGAACCTTCATGAAAACCAGGACTGGGGGCAAAGTTTTCTCCCTGTTTTGGGTCAAAAGGAGTGAGGAAACTACCATCAGGGAGTTTGGGACGGATCATGCCATATTCTTTGTCAAAATAGTTTTTGTATCCCATGGATTGTATATAGAATCTTTCGTAGTCATCTTCTTTTCTCAGAGTTTTTGCCAGTTTGGCGAGGTTCCAGTCGGCAACATAATATTCCAGTGCGTGGGAAACGGAATTATCGTAGGGTTTTCTTAGTGGAACATAACCCAGTGCCAGATAATCGTCATTATCAGGGCGTAATTTATTCTCTTTTCCCGGGCTTGTAGCGGACTTATACATCGCCTCATAAGCCAGGTCGATGTCAAAATCACGAATACCCCTTAGCCAGGTATCCACAATCACAGGAATGGCCGGATCACCTTCCATAACATTGGTTTCCCTGCCGTAGAGTTCCCATTTTGGTAACCATCCGCTTTCCCTGTACATATCCAGCATGGATCGCACCATATCCAGTTGCTTTTCAGGGTAAATAAGCGACAAAAAAGGGTGTACATTCCGGTAGGTATCCCAAAGAGAAAATACGGTATAACGATTTCCTGTTTGCTGATTTAAAATCAGCGGAGATTCCATAGCCGGATATTCTCCGTTTACATCCTGCAGAATGTTTGGATGTAATAGGATGTGATACAAGGCTGTATAGAATATCGTTTTATCATCTCTAGTGCCCCCCTCAACTTTAATTTTTGACAACTCATCGTTCCATGCATTAAAAGTCTGTTGCCGAAGTTCTTCAAAATTCGTCTTGCTTAATTCCAGGTTTAAATTCTCCCTTGCATTTTGAATGCTGACATAAGAAATCCCGACTTTTACTTCAATTTGCTCTCCTTCGGTAGTATTCCAGCTAAAGTAGGCGCCAATGTCATCACCGGCAATTTCTTTAAAATAAACAGGATAGAGTTTATATTTTCCACTTGTTTTACTCCACTGACTTCTTGGTCCCGGCAGTTCTTCCATTTTTTTCCAGTAGCCCTTCTTCAGGGGAGGCTTACTGAATTGAACTACGAAATAAACCGGAAATACAGCATTCGGATTGTAGCAAAAAGTACCAAGCAATTTAAAACCTTCCACTTCTGTATCCGAAACCATCTTTAACAAAGCACCGGATTCATTGGTGAGGCCATGGCCAAGGTTCAGCAATATATTTGCTTCTCCTTCCGGGAAAGTATAACGGCTTATGCTGCTTCTTGTGGTGGCAGTCATTTCGGTTTTTATGTGGTATCTGTCCAGTTTGTTTGAATAGTAACCCGGGACAGCCTTTTCATCGGAATAGATGGACCCGTATTTCCGGTAATCCACTTCCAGGTTTCCGCTTGTGGGCATCAAAAGGATGCTCCCAAAATCCGGACAACCTACTCCGCTCAGGTTTACATGGCTGAAACCGGTTAGGGTCTTATTCTGATAAACATATGGATTGGATAACCATCCAACATCGGTATTCAGTTTGTTTCCTTCATTTTTGGACACATTATAGGGTACCACAGAAACCATTCCTGACGGGGCAACAGCTCCCGGATAAGTAGCACCATAGTTAGAGGTTCCTATGAACGGATTTACATAATCTGCCGGTGTTTGGCTTTTACCCAGCAGCAAACCGGTAACGCAGATTGACAGAAAAACGAAAAGCTTTTTCATTAGTGAGATTTCGCTTTGATAAATATCAAGAAAAATTATAAGTTAAAAAACCGGCACAATTGAAAACCTGAAAACATAATTTTCAGGGGGTACTGAATATTGTGGATAGGGTCGTGCCCCCCATGAATTATCTCCGGCAACACCCATCATTTTCAGGTCGGCATTTACAAATACACCATCCTTTTTTACAATGTCATTTGTATGCTTGTAATCATCTCTTGTTTCCATATCATAATCTTCAATTGGGTTATGATGAGTTGAAAATCCCATTAATTTTTTTCCCGAAACCTTCATTCCAAAACCATTTTCATTCCTTAGTTCAAACCAGCGTACATCTGTTTTGTATCCGTTTTCCTGCGGCCTGACATAGTTGAAATACTGATCGGCGACTTTACTTTCGTAGGTGCCAACAAATGCCCCTCTGTTCCGGTCGATATAATTTTCCTGTGGTCCGCGGCCAAAATATTTCAGATTGTCAAAGTTAACAGGAAGTTCCCATTTCATTCCAAATCGTGGCAGATCAGGCAGTTTATTACCCTTGTTTAATTCCAACCTGCTTTCGATATCTATCTTACCATCGCCTGAAATGGTATAAATCACATTTTGGATAGCGTTTACTTTTGGAAGTTCATATTCAGTAAGAATAGTAACCACACCGGCTTCAGGCTGATTGCTCTCCATCCGGGTCAGTTTTACCTCCCGTGTTACTTCTCTCCAAACGCCCAGTCGTTTCAGCATATTACTTCCTTTGTCATTGTCCACAGCTGCCCTCCAGAAATTTATTTTTGGACCTGTTTTGAACAACTCCATGCCATTTATTACATAGGAAGAAATAATACCGGTAGATTTGTCAAACTTAATTGTTAAATTCTCACCTTCAATTAGAAGCTGGTCTGATTCATTAAGTTTTAAAGCTGCATATTTATTTTTGGTAACAGGTTTCTCAATAGCTTCCGGTAGCTCAAACTGGTCGTGAGCAATCTCAAAACCTCTGGCTCTGAAGGGATGAACTTCTTTTAGAGTAACTGAAAAATCGAGAAAATATTCTACCCCGGGTTCCCTGGTAACGGTTCCGGGTAAATTTATGGTAACTTCCTTACTTTCATGTGGTTTAATATCTAATTCTCCGAGTTTCCCCCATGCCAAATCCCTGCCGTTTCCTGAGAGAGTCCAGTTGATATTAAATTGCTTAAGATTGGTGAAATCAAAATAGTTTTTGATATTTATTTTAGCAGAAGCCAGGTCTGCAGCATAAAACCTTACATATTGATAGGCATATTTTACTTCCCACATGGCAGGGTGGGGGGTATAATCGGCCGATATGATCCCGTTAATCAGAAAATTATAATCGCTGGGTGTTCCTTTGGGGCCGTAATCACCTCCGTAAGCCCAGAATTCCTTTCCTTCTTCATCTTTTTTTACCAGTGCCTGATCAATCCAGTCCCAGATATATCCACCCTGAAGCTGAATATTTTTTTCATCGTAGATCACGTCCCATAAATCCATAAGATTTCCGTTGCTGTTTCCCATCGCATGTGAATATTCACTGATGATCATGGGCTTTGGCTGTTTTTTTGAAGCGTATTTCTGAAGATACCTTACTCCCGGGTACTGAGGGCAGTAGATATCGGTATTATCACCCATGATGGCTCTTTCATAATGGATGGGACGGGAAGGATCAAATGTTTTAATCCACTTGTAGGCCGCGGTGAAATTTACGCCATCACCGGCTTCATTTCCCATAGACCAGACAATCACGGAGGGATGATTCTTATCTCTTTCCACCATGCGCCGGATTCGATCTACATGTGCATCTTCCCATAATGGTTTTTTTGCCAGGGATTTTTCTCCGTAATACATCCCGTGCGACTCGATATTAGCCTCATCGGTGACGTACAAACCATATTCATCACAGAGCTCATAAAAGCGTTCATCGTTGGGATAATGGCTCGTCCGTACGGCATTTATATTAAACTTTTTCATTATGCTGACTTCGCGGATCATGTTCTCAAGACTTATCACATGGCCTTTATACTGGTCGTGCTCATGCCGGTTGACTCCCTTAATCAGAACCGCAACACCATTGATGTAAAAAACTTCATCAATGATTTCCACTTTGCGAAATCCTACCTTACAGGAAACGGCCTCGGTGGTATTGCCTTTTTTATCTTTAAGCTGGATGGCAAGTGTATATAAATCAGGAGTTTCTGCGGACCATTTTTTCGGAGTAGGGATTTCTTCATTAAAAGAGAGCGTTAATTCTTCGGTTTTATTGATTTTTACTTCCTGAGCAGCTGAAGCAACTTTTTTACCAATTTTATCTAACAGAAGGTAACTTAAGTGATAGTTTCCGGATTTGAGATTATTTGTATGATTCTTTATGTCCACAGATATAGAGAGGAGTCCGTTTTGATAGTTTTTGTCCAGGTCTGCATTTACAAAAAAATCACGGATCCTGACCTGTGGAGCAGAATATATGAATACATCTCTTTCAATTCCACTGATCCTCCAGAAGTCCTGACATTCGAGATAGGATCCGTCAGACCAGCGAAAAACCTGTACTGCCAGAAGGTTTTTTCCCGGTTTGAGATAATCTGTAATGTCCCATTCTGCCGGGGTTTTGCTGCCCTGGCTAAAACCGGCTTTTTTTCCGTTTATCCATAGGTACATAGCTGATTTTACAGCTCCGAATTGAATAAATATCCTGCGGCCTTTCCAGCTCTCAGGTACCGTAAAAGTCCTTCGGTATGAACCCACAGGATTGTAATCATGTGGAATACGCGGAGGCTCAGGTCCGTTCTTCAGCTCTGTATTGGGAGTTCTGGCATCGGCAAATTCATATGGATGATTTACATAGATTGGAATTCCGTAACCTTCCAGTTCCCAGTTTGAGGGAACAGGGATATTATCCCAACCCGATACATTAAAACTCTCCTTGTAAAATTCGCCCGGCCGGTCAGCAGGATTACGTACCCAATTGAACTTCCAGATTCCACTCAGGGTTTTATAAAAAACCGACTGATCCCTTTTTTTTGTTAATGCCGCATCAAGGTCTTTAAATGGCATCAGTGTGGCATGTGGTGCCTCTTTGTTTTGGTCAAACATTTTCGGGTTTTCCAGTTCCTCAGGGAAAGGCTGCTGAGCAGTCAGTTGTGACAAACAGAAAAATGTTACTGAAAATATTAAGAATATCTTTTTAATGATCATTATATATGGTAATTAAATTATAATTAGCTTCGCTGTCATAAATCGTCATTAGTGGTAATTTTTGTAATATTAAAACTTCCAAACAACTAATAATTAATTAAAGTTTCGCAGGCAAAATAGATGGACATAAAATATTGTTATTTAACTTATTAAGCTTTGAGTATTCTTTGTGATATCCTTTGTGTACTTGGTGGTTAAACTGGTTTTTTCTTTCCTTTCTCCTTTTCTTTCTTCTTTTTCCGTTCAGCAGGGAAGAGTGGGAACATTTCGGATGGCACATGTTCTTTCACCATAATCTCTTCCATTTGTTTGATAATCTCAGGATATTCTGCTGCAACATCATTTTCTTCTTTAATATCCTTTTCCAGGTCATAAAGCTCAATGTTCATATTTCCCTTAAAAATATTTTGCCTGATAGCTTTCCATTTTCCCAGCCTCACCGCCTGCTGGCCGGTATAACTGGGGAATTCCCAATAAAGATATGCATGCTTTTCGGGGTTCTTTTTACCGGTAATTACAGGCAATATGCTAATCCCGTCAGTAGCTTCTGGCGTTTCAATTCCTGCCAGATCGCAAAAAGTTGGAAGGATATCCTGGAAAGATCCGATATGGTCGGTTACAGACCCGGGTTTAATATGGCCAGGCCATACAGCTATCATAGGTTCCCTGATTCCTCCTTCATGGGTAAATCCTTTGCCCCAGCCATATTCCGAATTAAAGGGGCGGGCACTGTCAAAAAATTTGGTATCCACTCCGCCTACGTAAGTAGGGCCATTATCGCTTGTGAAAAAAATAATGGTGTTTTCATACACACCCATATCTTTTAATTTCTGAACGATCTGTCCTACCTGATCATCAAGATAAGTGATCATGGCAGCATAGGTTGCGCGTGGATATCTTGCCGGAAAGTAGCCTTTATTGCCAACGTAGGGTTCCTCTTCACCGAATTCTTTATGATATTTTTCCACATATTCAGCCGGAGCCTGCAATGGGTCATGGGGAATGGGAGAAGCAAAGTACAACATAAAGGGCTGGTCTTTTGCTGATTCCAGAAATTCAAGTGTTGCATCCATCATAAGGTCCGGAGCATAGTCGTTTTGGGTAAATTTTTTATAACTGTTAATATCATAAGGATCTGCTCCTTCATCGAGTTTGGTTCCGGGTACTACGAGTTTGTTGTTTAAAGGAACCTTTTCTTCATTTTTCCATAGATGCAGGGGGTAATAATTATGTGCCTGACGCTGGCAATTGTAACCGTAAAAGAAGTCAAAACCCTGCTTCAGGGGTTCGCCTTCGGTAAAGGGAGCACCCAGTCCCCATTTTCCCACTACCGCCGTTTTATAACCGGATTTTTGTAAAAGTTTTGCGGAAGTAATAGTTTCCTCAGGGATTGGCCACTGTCCTTCGAGCCCCGGATCGGCACTGGCTTTTGCATAATCCCAGACATCACCTCTGGATGCCCATTCGTTGTTTCCTCTAACATAGGCATGACCCATATGTTTGCCGGTAAGCAAAACACATCTGGCCGGAGCACAAACAGGTGCTCCTGAATAAAACTGGGTAAATTTCATTCCGTTTTGTGCCAGTTTATCAATATTGGGAGTATGTATTTTTTCCTGCCCGTATGACCCAAGCTCACCATAACCGAGATCATCTGCCATGATAAATACGATATTAGGCTTTGAATTTTCCTTCTGCTTCCTGTTTTTTGAGTTGGAGCAGGAAACGGCAAAAATTGTAAATAAGCTAAAAATAATAAGGGTCTGTAGGTTTGTTTTGATTTGTTTTTTCATAATTTGAATTTTTAAACATAAACAGGGATGATTCGATGTCATCCACTAAGTTGAAATATTATTTATTCTTTAGCGGGCTTAGTTTAAATTCATAACTGTATTCTTTGGCCGGAATCCTGTATTTTTCATGAGGCCAGGCTCCCCAGGAGTTATCACCGCCAACCCCCATTTGTTTGTAGTCCAGATTCACAGAAATAAAATCTCTTTTATGAAGGTCATATGTATGCATTGTACCTCTGGATTCCTGGCTTAGATCTTCCTGTGTGTATGGAAGAGCGGACCAGCTCAACAAAGGCATACCGGTTGCCGTAAGTCCGTATCCCTTGTCACTTTTAAATACAATCCATCGAGTGTCGGTCCTGTTACCGTTTTCCTGTGGACTGATGTACGAAAAATACAATTCATCCACAGTTTTTTCATATTCGCCAACATAAGATGCTGTTTTCCGGTCCTGGTAGTTTTCCTGTGGGCCCCGGCCATACCATATCACATGTTTGAGTTCTTTCGGAAGGGTCATTCGCATACCAAATCTGGGCAATACAGGAAGTTCTTTTTTACCTGGCTGAAAGCTGTTTTTTATCAGGATTTCACCGTTCCCATAAACTGTATAGCTAGTTTGATAAGTTGATTGAACATCAGGCAGGACGAATTTTACAATGATATTCACCTGTTTTTTATCTTTATTTTCAATTCTGAAGTCTTGTAATTCCCGGTTTGGTCCCGCCTGTTCCCAAATACCGAGTTTTTTTCTGATTTTAAAACCGAAATCATTGTCAATTGGTGCTCTCCAGAAATTTGGTTCAGGTCCATTCTCCAGCAACAAATGTCCATCGTATTTATAAGCGGTGAGCATTCCGGTGGATTTATCAAAGGTGATTTCAAATAAATCGCCTGACATCACTACTTGTTTTTTATCTTCTTTAATCTTCAATTCGGAAATATCAGAAATATTAACTGCTTCCGGCTCTCTTTTTAATGGCAGAGGCAATTGTTCCGATGCAATTTCAAAATCTTTTGCAAGCAAAGGTTTTTCCTTGTTTAACCTTACAGAAAAATTAAGAAAGTTTTCACGATTTTTTTTCAGTTTGCTCTTAGAGAAAGGTATGGTAAACATTTTGGAAGTCCGGGGTGGAATATCCGGGCCGGAAATTTCACCTTTATCAATGATCTTTCCTTCTTCAGAAAGGCTCCAGAGAATATCGAATTCATTCAGATTTGTAAAAAAATATTTATTAAAAACCTCAACTTTACCATTCATTATATCTGTAGTCTTTAGCCCGATATTCTGATACACTTTTTTCACTTCTCTCAGCGCAGGATGAGGTGAACGATCGGGATTGACAAGGCCATTGATACAGAAGTTCTGGTCACTTGGAACATCTTCAGGGCCATAATCACCTCCATAAGCCCAGTATTTCTGTCCATTAGGAGTTTCCTTTACAAAACCCTGGTCTACCCAATCCCAGATTACACCTCCCTGCAGACGATCGTACTTTTCAATAACATCCCAGTAATCCTGAAGATTGCCTGTGCTGTTGCCCATGGAATGTGCATATTCACACTGAATAAGTGGCTTGGTATGCTTAGGGTCACTTGCATATTTAATCATATGGCCAATGCTGGCATACATGGGAGGGTAAATATCTGTATTGTCACCAAAACCAGCCCGTTCATAATGTACCGGCCTGGATTTATCCCTTTCTTGGATCCATTTCCGGCAGGCAGTGAAATTCACTCCGTTACCGGCTTCATTACCCATAGACCAGAGAATGATGGAAGCATGGTTTTTGTCCCTTTCAACCATTCGTTCAATCCGGTCGAGATGGGCATCCATCCATTCCGGATCTTTGGCAAGGCTTTTCTTTCCATAACCCATACCATGCGACTCAATATTTGCTTCGTCAATAACATAGATTCCATACTTATCGCAGAGTTCATACCACATTGGGTCATTGGGATAATGACTGGTGCGAACAGTGTTAATATTGTTTTCTTTAAATAATTTGATATCTTTAAGCATTGACTCATAAGAGATTACATGGCCGGTATATTGGTCATGTTCATGTCTGTCCACACCCTTGATAAGGATGGGTTGACCATTGATCAGTAACTGCCCGTTTTTTACTTCTGATTTCCGGAAACCAAGCTTACATCCTACAGCTTCAGTCACATTTTTGTCTTTATCCTTTAATTGAAATACAAGATTGTATAGATTTGGTTTTTCTGCAGACCATTTTTCAGGATTATCGATGATTTTTTCAAAGTGCAAACTTGTGTTTTCACTTTTATTGATATTTAAAGGAACGTTTTCAGTAAGCAATGTGGATTTATTGTCTCTTTCTAGCAGCGTAAGTTCCAGAACATAGTCTTTTGCTTTAAGTTTTGGTGCTTTGTTATTGATGTCAATGTCTATGGTGAGTTTACCGTTTTTATAGTTTTCATCAAGATCTGCAAGTGCAAAGAAATCGCGGATATAAACCGAAGGTGTGGAATAAAGGAAAACATCTCTCTCCATGCCGCTAAGTCTCCAGAAATCCTGGTCTTCAAGATATGACCCGTCCGACCAACGGAAGATCTGAACAGCAACCATATTCTCTTTCCCGGGAGTAACATATGAAGTGATATTCCATTCTGCCGGAGTTTTGGAACCCTGGCTGTATCCTACATTCTCACCATTTACCCAGACAAATGCAGCAGATTTCAGTACACCAAAATGAATGAATATCTGTTTTCCATCCCATTCAGCAGGGACAGTAAAAGTACGCCGGTATGAACCAACCGGATTATAGTCATGTGGCACAGCCGGAGGCTTTGGATTAGCGGTAAATGGATACCGGACATTTACATAAATGGGTATGCCATAGCCCTGCATTTCCCAGTTTGAAGGCACCGGAATATTATTCCATCCTGAAACATCGTAACCGGTTTCAAAAAAATCTAAAGGACGTTTGGCAGGATCCCTGACCCAGTTAAATTTCCAGGTACCGTTCAAGGATAAAAAATTTTGGGAATCCTCTTTTATATTGGCCAGAACTTCATCCTGATTGTTAAAAGGATGAAAAGAGGCATGTGGTTTTTCCTTATTCTGATTGAACATTTTTGGGTTCTCCAGTTCAGCAGGAAATTTGGCTTGTCCAAACCCACTCTGAGATAAAAAAATCACAAATACAAATACCAGGATTCTGAAATTTCGGTTCATAATTTTATAATTATATGGAAGATTTTGAAGTCAATTTTATTTTCTCAAAGATAGAAAATTTGATTCTTTTCGAAAGTGTTTCCAAAATTAATTCTGATATTTTTAAAGGCTCCGGAAGATTTTGAAAAATCTCAAATTCTTCGGGCTGGAAATGAAAAACTGGCAGTGATTTATAAATATATTAAATGCAAATTATTCTATTCTCTGTACAGTATGTCAGTTGAAAGTGATTTGGTATAATAATTGTCAATAAGACGACAAATATTAAGATCTGAATTTGTACTTTTGCAAATTGAAAATTAAAATCATTATAAAATAAGAAATTATGGAGCTATTCAAATCAATGGATAATCTTGAAGAAGATAAAAATCAGGAAAGCATTGAAACAGATGTTGAAAAAGTGAAGTGTCTGATCATCGGTTCCGGACCAGCCGGTTATACTGCTGCCATTTATGCCGCCAGGGCAAATCTGAGTCCGGTTATGTACGAAGGTTTGCAACCGGGAGGTCAGTTGACCACTACCACAGAAGTGGAAAACTATCCGGGTTATCCTGAAGGAGTAACAGGTCCCGTGATGATGGAAGATTTTAAAAAACAGGCAGAGCGGTTTGGTACGGATATTCGCTGGGGACTTGCAACATCTGCTGATTTTACAGGTGATATCCATAAAGTAACGATTGATAATAAAAAGGTGATTGAAGCGGAATCTGTGATCATTGCTACCGGTGCCACTGCTAAATATCTTGGAATTGAAGCAGAGAAGAAATATGCAGGATCAGGGGTTTCGGCCTGTGCAACCTGCGATGGCTTTTTTTACAGAGGAAAAGATGTTGCCGTTGTTGGTGGTGGTGATACAGCTGCTGAGGAGGCGATGTATCTTGCCGGACTCTGCAAAAAAGTTTATCTGATTGTAAGAAAAAATTATCTGAGAGCCTCAAAAGTGATGCAGGAGCGTGTGTTTAATACGGAGAATATTGAAGTACTGTTTGAACACAATACGAAAGACCTTTTTGGTGAGAACGGAGTGGAAGGCGTTGTATTGATTCATAAAATGGGCACACCTGAGGAAAAAGAGGTCAGAATAAATATCGATGGCTTTTTTCTCGCAATCGGGCACAAACCTAATTCTGATATTTTTACTGATTATGTGGATACGGATGAAGTTGGATACATTCAAACCATTCCCGGAACATCCAAAACAAAAGCAGAGGGTGTATTTGCCTGTGGGGATGTAATGGATCCGGTTTACAGGCAGGCGGTTACTGCTGCAGGTTCAGGTTGTAAAGCTGCCATTGATGCTGAAAGATACCTTAGCGAGAAAAGCTAATGAAGGATATTGAAGAATTTTAGAAATAAAAAAAAGAAGATGCCGGTTTGCATCTTCTTTTTTTATGGATTATCCGGATAATTATTACTTAACTACTTTCTGTTGAATTTCTCTTGCATATTCACCGGCATCAAGCTTTGTTTTTACTTCTTTAAAAGCTTTGATGGTATACTCTACGTCCTCAAGTGAATGAATAGCTGTCGGGATCAGCCTTAACAGGATTGTCCCTTTTGGAACGACCGGATAAACCACAATAGAACAGAAGATATTGTAATTTTCACGCAGATCCACAGTAATATTAGTGCCTTCACCAACACCACCACTAAGAATTACAGGTGTTACCGGAGATTCGGTGACTCCCAGGTTGAATCCGGCATCTCGAAGGCCTTTTTGCAGGCTGCTCACTACTTTCCAGAGATTTTCCCTTAATTCCGGTTGATTTTGTAACAACTCCAGTCTCTTCAGAGCGCCAATAACCATAGGCATCGGCAGGGATTTTGCAAAAATTTGTGAACGCATATTATATTGCAGATAGTCAATTACATCCTCATTACTGGCAACAAATCCTCCAATTCCGGCCATGGCTTTTGCAAAGGTGGCAAAATAAATGTCAATACCATCCTGCACTCCAAAATGCTCTCCTGTTCCGGCTCCTGTTTTTCCCATCGTACCAAAACCATGAGCGTCATCCACAAGAATTCGGAATTTGAATTTCTTTTTAAGCTCAACTATATCCTTTATTTTTCCAAGATCACCTGCCATACCAAAAACACCTTCGGTAATAAGAAGAATCCCTCCCCCGGTTTTTTCAACCCTCTTTGTTGCACGCTCAAGTTCTATTTCCAGATTCTCAATATTATTGTGTGGGAAAACAAACCTTTTGCCCATGTGCAGTCTGAGTCCGTCAAGAATACATGCATGTGATTCAGAATCATATACAACCACATCATTCCGGTTAACCAGAGCATCGATAATGGACACCATCCCCATATATCCATAATTTAACAGGTAGGCTCTTTCTTTTCCGACAAACTTTGCCAGTTTTTCTTCAAGTTCCTCATGTTTGCTGGTTTGGCCTGACATCATCCTTGCACCCATCGGGTAGGCGAGTCCCCATTCGGCAGTAGCCTCTTCATCTGCTTTTCTTACCTCGGGGTGATTGGCAAGGCCAATGTAATTATTTAAACTCCAGGTTAAAACCTCTTTTCCCCTAAAGGTCATATGAGAAGATATTTCTCCTTCCAGTTTAGGAAACAAAAAGTAACCGTGTCCCAATTTTTGATACTTGCCCAGGTCACCTCTGTTTGCGTTGATTTTATCAAATATATCCACAATTTTGGTTTTAGTTAAAATTCATGGCAAAGGTAGATAATTTTAGTTTTTTTGCAAAGACAGATTTGTTTTGATAAGCTGCACTGGTGAAGTATTTGTTATGTACTTATAATCAAAATGATATGATTAGAGTGGAGCTTGACTAACTGTTTTTGAGAAAGTGCTGAATAAATCTGCTGTTGGTAAAAATGAAAGTTTGTCCATCTGCTAAGTGAATAAAATATACTTTAGCCAAAAGTTTAACCACGAAAAAATGCCTGGAATTTCCGGAAGACGAAGTTTGACAGACATTAAATCTAGGGTATCCCTCTGAAATTTACTTATGCTTCATTAAATACTAATTGTGCAATTCTTTCGTTTGAGTATAAAGTTAAAAAGGTTTTCATAATTAGCGGGAAAACTGTACTTTTGCAAAATGTTTCAAAAAATGGCCAAAAATTTATTGATACTCGTCTTGTTTTTGTTTTTCTTCTCTTCTTGCGGGGAGTATGAAAAGTTATTGAAAAGCGGGGATGTCGATGCAAAATATAAGATGGGACTGAAATACTACGATGAAGGAAACTGGACAAGGGCTTCAACGCTATTTGAACAGATCATTCCACGTTTGAAAGGTACCGGTAAAGCTGAGGAGGTTGATTATAAATTTGCCATGTGCTATTACAATATGAAAGATTATGTGCTGGCCGGACATTATTTCAGGACTTTTGTTGCTACTTACTATTCGAGTGCCCATGCTGAAGAAGCCGATTATTTGGCAGCATATTGTTATTATAAATTATCTCCCAGACCTCAACTGGATCAGACAAATACACTTAATGCGATCAATGCTTTCACCCTGTTTAAGAATAAATTTCCTGCCAGTGATAAAATCGAAGAAGCGGATAAGTATATTCAGGAGATGATTAACAAACTGGTGGAAAAATCATTTATTAATGCGAAGCTTTATTATAACCTGGGTAAATACAAAGCTGCCATCGTTGCAATTAAGAACAGCATTGGTGATTACCCTGACTCAATGTACCGCGAGGAACTGATTTACCTGAAATTACGGTCAAGCTTTTTACTTGCTGAAGGTAGCATACGGCAAAAACAGGAGGAACGATATCAGAATACAGTGGATGAATACTATTCTTTTGTGGATGAGTTTCCGGACAGTAAATATAAGCGTGATGCAGAAAAAATATATAATGAAGCTTCAGGCTATTTAACAAAGAATCAGGAAAAAACGAAAAAAAATAAGAGTTAAAAATATGGATTACAAGAAAACAAAAGCACCTTTAACAACGGTTACAAGAAAATTAAGGGATCTTGACAAGGATACTGAAAATATTTATGAGGCAGTAGTTATTTGTGCGAAAAGAGCAAACCAGATCTCCGTTGAAATTAAGCAGGAACTAAATAGAAAACTGGAAGATTTCGCTTATTATACGGATAGCCTGGAGGAGGTTTTTGAGAACCGTGAACAAATTGAGATATCGAAGTTTTATGAAAAACTTCCTAAACCAACATTAATTGCTTTGCAGGAGTTCGAAGATGGTGAAATTTATTACCGCCGCTCGGACGTTCAGCAATTTCAGTAAAATTTATCTCTGCCGGTATGCTGAAAGGGAAAAAAATAATTCTTGGCATTACCGGGAGCATAGCTGCCTATAAAGCCGCGTTCCTGGTCAGACTTTTCGTTCAAAAAGGGGCGGAGGTAAGGGTTATTATGACTCCTGTTGCAGAAAAGTTTATTTCCCCTCTGACGCTGGCAACACTTAGTGGGAATCCTGTCAGATCTGATTTGTTTGAGGAAAAAACAGGAGAATGGACCAATCATGTTGAGATGGGCTTGTGGGCTGACCTTATTTTGGTGGCTCCGGCAACAGCTAACACAATAGCGAAAATGGCTCACGGTCATGCCGATAATTTATTGCTTACGGTTTTTTTATCGGCCAGATGTCCCATAATGCTCGCTCCGGCAATGGATCTGGATATGTATGGTCATTCAGCAACCCAAAAGAATCTGGAAATACTGACCGGAATGGGAGTGAGCATTATTGATGCTGCTACGGGAGAACTGGCAAGCGGATTGTCAGGAAAGGGACGAATGGAAGATCCTGAAAGAATCCTGAAGAAAGTAGAACATTTTCTGAATGGTGTGAATTCCGGACTTTCTTTTTCAGGGAAAAAAATTATGATAACCGCAGGTCCTACTTATGAGAATATTGACCCTGTCCGGTTTATCGGGAATTATTCATCGGGGAAAATGGGCATTGCCATTGCCGATTCCCTCGCAGCTAAGGGAGCAGATGTACATCTGGTTCTTGGCCCTGTGGGTGTGAAGCCGGCGAATAAAGAAGTACGGGTATATCCGGTTGTTTCTGCTAAGGAAATGTTCGAAAAGTGCCTGTTGCTTTTTCCGGAAATGGATGGGGCCGTGATGGCAGCTGCAGTAAGTGATTTTACCCCTTCCGATCCGTTGAACCAGAAGACAAAACGAGGTAAAGAAGATTTGGTAATCAGGCTGAAACCCACCCGGGACATTGCTGCAGCACTGGGTGAAATGAAAACACCAAAACAATGGCTGGTTGGTTTTGCCCTGGAAACGCAAAATGAGAGTTTAAATGCACAAAAAAAGCTGGAGAAAAAGAATCTCGATTTGATTGTTCTGAATTCCCTTAATGATGAAGGTGCCGGTTTTGGATACGATACAAATAAAATTACAATTATTGATAAATCAGGTTCCCAGACTGCTTTTAAACTGAAAACTAAAAAACAGGTGGCAGAGGATATAGTGGATCATATTCACCAATTGATTCAAACTGATTCTCCGCTATAACGAGCTTTTTATCATTGAATTATGAGAAAAATCTTTCATTTTATTATTTTGTTTTTTCTTTCATCTGTCCTTACAGTTAAGGCGCAGGAGCTGCGTTGCAATGTTCAGCTTGTTACCCAGCAGATACAGGGCAGTAATAAGCAGATTTTCAGAACATTTCAAACTGCTATTTACGAATTTATGAACAACCGGAACTGGACTCAGGATGTTTATGATGCTTCTGAAAAGATTGAATGTAATATTCTTATCAATCTTACGGAACAATCTGGGGGAGATCAGTTTAAAGGTAGCATTCAGGTACAATCAAGGCGTCCGGTTTACAATTCAAGCTACAGTACTACGGTTCTGAATTTCAGGGATAATGACTTTGATGTACGATACGTAGAAAATGAAACACTGGAGTTTGATGAAAATCAGCATTTGTCAAATCTTACTTCTATTCTGGCTTATTATGCTTATACTATTATCGGACTGGATTATGATACTTTTTCACCTGAAGGAGGGACCACTTATTTGAAAAAAGCAGAGACCATTGTAATGAATGCTCAGAATGCGCCCGAAGGTGGCTGGAAAGCATTTGGTAGTTCCGGAAACCGGAACAGATACTGGTTGTCGCAAAATTTGCTGGACAATAATTATCAGCCGGTACGTCAGTTTTTTTATCAGTACCACCGTTTGGGTATGGATCAACTAGTTGCTAATGTGAATACAGGAAGAACCCAGATGGAAGAAAGCCTTAAACTTTTGCAGACCGTTTACCGGAATAAACCCGATCCCTATGTATTTTTATTACAGGTTGTTTTTGATGCAAAAGCAGATGAATTTGTTGAAGTATTTAAAGATGCTTTTCCCGATCAGAAAAGAAGAGTGTACCTTATTTTAAAAGAAATTAATCCGTCAAATATTAAATTGTATGATGAGATTAACAAAACAGGAGAATAGGTCTTTTTCCTGATTTAAACCTTGCAGTATTTAGTTATGCTAAAATCTCTGTTTGTACGTAATTACGCATTGATTCGGGAACTCGATATAGAGTTCTTCCCGGGATTGACAGTGATTACCGGTGAAACGGGTGCAGGAAAATCCATATTGCTCGGAGCACTTTCTCTGATACTGGGGCAGAGAGCAGATTCTCAGGTTCTTCTTGATAAAAACAAAAAATGCATTGTTGAAGGGATATTTGATATTTCCGGATACAATCTGTCTGATTTTTTTACAGCAAATGATCTTGATTATGATGATCAGTCCGGCCTGCGCAGGGAAATAAATAAATCAGGAAAATCACGGGCTTTCATTAACGATACCCCGGTGAATCTGAATGTGATGAAAGAGCTGGGAATGAGGCTTGTGGATATTCATTCTCAACATCATAATATCTTGCTGGGGAATAATGTTTTTCAATTGCAGGTAGTGGATACTTTTGCAAAAAATAATGTCCTGAGGGCGAAATACAGTGACACTTTTCATCAATACAGGAAGTTGACTTCAGAACTGGAAAGATTAACAGAAAAAGCCAGAAAAGCCAGGGAGGATCTGGACTATTATAATTTCCAGCTGGATCAGCTTGAAAAAGCACAGCTTGTGGCAGGTGAGGATGAAGAACATGAAAAAGAGTATGAGCTGTTAAGTCATACGGAAGAAATTGCTACTTCATTTTCCGGCATCTTGCATCATCTGGACGGTGAAGGTGAGTCAGTAATGAACAGGCTGAAAGATATAAGAAATCTTCTCGAAAGAGTCAAACCATTTTATCCGCAGGCAGAAAAGCTGCTTCAACGGTTTGAAAGTATCGATATTGAATTGAGTGATCTGTATTCGGAGTTTGAATATGCAGTAAATGACCTTGAAAGTGAACCGGGAAGACTGGAGGTGGTAAAAGAACGGCTTGACCTTATTTATTCCCTTCAGCAAAAACACCATGTGGATTCGGTTTCAGATCTGATTCGTATCAAAGAAGAGTTACAGAATACCGTGGATTCCATTTTTTCAGATGATAATCGCCTGGAAGAGCTTGGAAAACAACAGAAAATGCAACTGGATGAGTTAGAAAAACAGGCCGGTGAGCTATCCGGAAGCAGAAAAAAAGTAATTCCTGTAATAGAAAAAGAAGTTGAAATTATTTTAAAAAAGCTGGGCATCCCCAATGCACGGTTCAGGATTCAGCATCATTACAGGGATGAATTTATATCAAGTGGTAAAGATCAGGTTGATTTTGTTTTTTCTGCAAATAAGAATGCCGCCCTGCAAAATCTAAAAAAAGTAGCTTCCGGAGGTGAATTATCAAGGCTTATGCTCAGCCTGAAGTCTCTGATCACAAGTTCGGTAATGATGCCGACAATTATTTTTGACGAAATTGACACAGGAGTATCGGGTGATATTGCCGATAAAGTAGGAGAAATAATTTCGGCTATGGCTGCGGATATGCAGGTTATTAATATTACACATCTCCCTCAGATAGCCGGTAAGGGAGAATATCATTACCTCGTTTACAAGACCGAGCATAAAAACTCTACTGAAACTCATCTTCGTCTGCTCAGCAAGAATGAGCGTGTGGAAGAGCTGGCCAAAATGCTCAGTGGAAAAGAACTCACAAATGCTGCAATGGCTAATGCACGGGAGTTGCTGGGTGTGCCGGAATAAGTGAAACTCTCTGTAACTTCTATAATAAGAACCTGTTTTTCTGAGATTATTTTCAATCTTTCATAAATAATTCTATATTTGAGTGTTTAAAAGACCTGATATTATGATTCATAATCAATTATTAAAAGGAAAAAAGGGAATCATCTTTGGTGCCCTGAATGATAAATCCATTGCATGGAAAATTGCCGAAAGAGCTTTTGAGGCCGGTGCTGAATTTACTTTGTCAAATGCTCCGGTGGCATTGAGGTTTGGTGAAATAAATGATTTGGCAGACAAATGTAGTAGCAAGGTTATTCCTGCCGATGCCACAAATATGGGTGATATTGAAACAGTTTTCAGTGAATCGATGGAATTTCTTGGAGGGAAGGTGGACTTTGTACTTCATTCCATAGGAATGTCACTAAATGTAAGGAAGGGAAATGTTTACAATGATTTGAATTACAATTATTTCCAAAAAACCCTTGAGGTTTCTGCCCTGAGCTTCCATAAGATACTGCAAACGGCATTTAAAATGGATGCCATTAACGAGTGGGGATCTGTTCTTGCGCTTTCGTATGTTGCAGCACAAAGAACCTTATACGGATACAATGACATGGCGGATGCAAAGGCTTTGCTGGAATCAATTGCGAGGAGTTTCGGGTACATCTATGGCCGGGAACGAAAAGTCAGGGTGAATACCATTTCTCAGTCGCCAACCCCTACAACTGCCGGGAGTGGCGTGAAGGGTTTTGGTTCTTTACTTGATTTTACAGAAAGAATGTCTCCCCTTGGAAACGCTACGGCTGATGATTGTGCTGACTACAGCATCACTTTGTTTTCAGATCTGACACGGAAAGTAACCATGCAAAATCTTTTTCATGATGGGGGATTTTCCAGTATGGGAATGAGCTTACGGGCTATGACCCAGTATGATAAGAGCTTCAAGGTGAAAGAATAAGAAATGAATCTGTTACTAATAAAATGCTCCGGAAGGGGCATTTTCTGTTTCTTCTTTATTTTTTTTATATTTGCTGCACCTGATTTCCCTGACCTATGACTATATTTCTTCTTGTACTGTTTTATTTGCTGTTTCCGGCTCTGATCATTTATATTACCCGAAACTTTTCGTTGGCTGATAAAATCGGTGCCGTTGCAATTGCCTATGGTGTAGGTTTGATATTTGGCAGTATAGGAATTCTGCCGGCAAGATCGGAAGATTTTAAAATTCTTTTGGGAAATGACTTTATGTTGCCTGCGGACCAGGCAATGAAATTGTATGAAACCGGGAAGATAACGATCAGTGATTTGCTTCGGAATAAAATTTCATCCTTGCAAAGTACCCTGAACGATATATCTGTTATCATTGCCATTCCCCTTCTTCTGTTTTCACTGGATCTTAGAAAGTGGTTCAAAATGGCAGGGAAAACCATTCTTTCTGTTTTGTTGGCCTTATTATCGGTTATTATTGTTGTATATGCAGGGTTTTTTATTTTTAAGGACAAAATTGAAGATCCTTCCAGCGTAGCCGGGATGCTAATCGGAATTTATTCCGGAGGAACCCCCAATGTGGCAGCTATTGGTAAAGCACTGGAGGTGGATCCTACTTTATTTATTGTTGTTAATGCTTACGATATTATTATCGGGGCTTTTTGCCTGTTTTTCCTGATTACTATTGCGCAGCGAATATTTCTGTTTTTCCTGCCTGCTTTTAACCGGGAGGATGATACAGGTGAAAATATCTTAATCAGGAAAGAAACTTCTGATATAGATGATTACAGTGGGATGTTTAAAAGAGATGCCGTTTTTGATATTTTAAAGGGACTGGGTCTTTCTCTGGTGGTGGTTGCTTTTTCAGCTTTTCTGGGAACCCTTGTCCCGAAGGAGAATGAAACTACTATAATCATATTATCTGTAACCACGCTGGGTCTTGCATTATCTCTAATTCCAAAAATTAACAGCTTAAAAAAGACCTTTCAGTCAGGTATGTATTTGATCATCATGTTTTGCTTGATCATCGCATCCATGGCTGATTTAACAAACTTATTCAGGATAGAATATCTTGAAATTTTTCTTTACGTGTTTATGGTAGTCTTTGGTTCTTTGTTTGTTCATGTTTTGCTTTCAATGATTTTTAAGATTGATGCCGATACAGTGATCATTACTTCCACAGCTATGGTTTATTCTCCTCCATTTGTTCCGGTAGTTGCAGGTGCACTTAAAAATAAGGAAGTAATTATTTCAGGAGTTACTGCCGGCATGGCCGGTTATGTTCTGGGGAATTATTTAGGCATTTTTACGGGAGATTTTCTGATGGGTTTCTTATAACCTTCTGCCTTTTTTATCCTCCGTAGCATTCTTTGATCTCCGGAGCATCCGCGAAGGTGATAGCGTAGGAGGACTTTCTGCCTTTTTCCTTCTGCCTTCTGCCTTATCCCTTCTGCCTTCTAAAATAGGTAATTCAACCCGATATACAAACCACTGGTACCATCCCTTTTATCCAGAGCCATACCGTAATCTACAGCCACAATAAAATTTTGATTCAGTGCAAACCGGATCCCTCCACCTGCACTGCTATGGAAGCTGTCGGTATCCTGGTCAAAGTAATTGGATAGCTGATCCTCAGGTACCCCGCTTATGTCAAGTTCGTATTTTCCAAGAGTACGGCCGGTATCCAGAAATCCATTTAAAGCAATATATAAGTTTTGTTTTAAGAACCGGGTGTGAATAAATTTCCATCGAAGCTCAAAATTTCCGTAAAATATTGATTTACCCACAATTCTGTTTCTTAAAATTCCCCGTAATGTTTTTCCACCGCCTATTCCCTGTGGGAGGGCTCCTCTGTAATAGGTAAACATCATCAGTGGTTGAGCATAAAAGGGAGTCTTACCTGCAAGGGTAGTCTGATATCCCAGCCGGTAAGCAAATGACAGGTCTCTTTTAATGATTGTAAAATACTGCCGGTGGGTGATGGAAAGCTTTAAATGGTCATATTCCCCGTTTCCTAAAAAAGAAGGTGCACCCCTTAAAACAATTTCACTCCACATACCCTTCATAGGGTTGGGCTCATTATCCCTGGAATCAAAAACCACCCCGGCAGAAATATAATTTGCATTTCCTCCGTCCTTCTCATCCGGAGCAATGAGTCCCCAGTTTATATAATTTGTATAAATTGAAGTGTCGGGAAGAAGCTGGTCGTCCGGTTTTCCTTTATTCAGTTTATCCACATCCACCGTATTTACTTTAAAATTAAACAGGTTAATCCCACCATACCAGAGTAAATGTTTTCCTGCAAGCTTCCCTTGAAAATCCAGTTGAAAATGAAATATCTTCCTTTCGTGACGGTAAAACAAGCGGGAAACATAGTTAGGATCCTGATCATCTTCCCATTCCGGATGGTAGGCTACCTCATAGCCGTTAAAACCATAAAAATTAATGGCTTTTTCCGTTAGATAACTCAGGTCGGCAGTAAGCCTTACGCCTTTGAGCAGATGTTCGGTATCATAAGCCAGCCTCATAATACCACTACCCTTGGTTGTTTGAGACCATTCGGCATATATGGAATGGTCATATTCGGGGTATCTGGTACTGTCGTACTTGTACAAGTTAACAAGAGCGCCGTACTGAAACCCTATATCGGAGTCAAATGAAACAACCGGCAAAGCCCCGAAAGTCCAGCCATGTTTTAACTTCTCCACTTTTATTGAGTCAAGATCATGAGCTTCCTTTTCGGTAAGCGCATTGTCCGGATTTGTTTGGGAAAAAGCAGAGAAAAAAACAAAGAACAACAACGACAGGGTAAGGAGGGTAGTTTTCATAGTTGATGAATTAAAATTTAAAGGTTTTAGTGAAATAAAAGTACAATATATTTTGAAAGTACAAAAATTATGTTCATTAACCCGCATTATTCATGCATTTAGCTGTTTTGTTTTTATTATTTTAGCGGTTTAATTGTGAATGTTATGGCAAAACTATTGTTGGAGAATATTAAATCGCTGATACAGGTAGAGGATCATCCGGTTTCATGGGTAGCAGGTAAAGAAATGGATGCCCTTAAAACGATTGATGATGCTTTTTTATTTGTGAATGATGGTAGAATTGCTGATTTTGGGCCTTCCGGAAGTATAAAGCCGGAATACAGAAATGCTGAAATCATTGATGCGACCGGAAAGCTGGTGCTTCCTTCTTTTTGTGATTCACATACGCATCTGGTTTATGCAGGAAGCCGGGAACTGGAATATGTGGATAAAATAAAAGGGCTAAGTTATGAGGAAATTGCAAAACGGGGAGGTGGAATCCTAAATTCAGCCTTGTTGCTGCATAACACAAGTGAGGATGAACTTTTCAGACAATCTTCCGAAAGGATCAGGGAAATTATCCGGATGGGAACGGGAGCTGTTGAGATTAAAAGTGGCTACGGTTTGAATACGGAAGATGAGTTGAAAATGCTGAGAGTGATCCGGCGACTGGATGAGTCTTTCCCCATCCCGATTAAAGCAACTTTTTTGGGTGCACATGCGGTCCCCGCAGAATATAAAAAGAATAGAAAGGCATATGTGGATTTGGTGATTAATGAAATGCTTCCGGCAGTTGCGTATGAAGACCTGGCCGAATATGTAGATGTATTTTGTGACCGTGGCTTTTTCACTGTGGAGGATACAGAAAGGATATTAATGGCTGCGATGAAAATTGGATTGAGGCCGAAAATTCATGCGAATGAGCTTGATTATTCAGGAGGAATTCAAACCGGCGTGAAATACAATGCGCTGTCAGTAGATCATCTGGAATATACAGGGGACGATGAAATAAAAGCATTACTTGGCTCGGAAACCATGCCAACCCTGCTTCCGGGTGCTTCTTTTTTTCTGGGTATGATAAATCCACCGGCCAGGAAAATGCTGGATGCCGGGTTACCCCTGGCACTGGCGTCTGATTTTAATCCGGGCTCATCCCCCTCAGGTAATATGAAAATGATCATGTCATTCGGGTGTGTGGATCTCCGGATGACTCCTGAAGAGGTGATCAATGCGGTTACAATTAATACGGCTTATGCAATGGGACTGGAGGAGGAGGTTGGAAGTATTTGCAAAGGGAAAAGAGCAAACTTTTTTATTACAAAAGAAGTTCCGAATGTTCAGTTTCTTCCTTATGCTTATGGGAGTGACCTGATTGATACGGTAGTGCTTAATGGAGAAATTATTTGATAGTCATTCAATAGTCATTCAATAGTCATTAATAGTAATTAATGGTCATTCAATAGTTATTAATAGGTATAAGTGGTTGGTTAATAGTAATAGGAAGTCTATCAATAGTTATAAATGGTGATGCGATTAATGGTAATGCAAATTATGTCAGGTATAAAAAACGATTGAAGTAATAATATCAAAAAATAGGAAAATGAAACAAATTATCGAATGTGTCCCCAATTTCAGTGAAGGAATGAATATGGATATCATAAAGCAGATAACAAATGAAATTGAGTCTGTGGAAGGAGTACGTCTTTTGGATGTGGATCCGGGTAAAGCCACAAACCGTACGGTAGTTACCCTGGTTGGGTCGCCTGAAGACGTAGTTGAGGCTGCATTCCGGGGGGTGAAAAAAGCAGCAGAATTAATTGATATGAGTAAGCATCAGGGAGAACATCCCCGCATGGGTGCCACAGATGTTTGTCCCCTTGTTCCGGTTTCAAATATCACGATGGAGGAAACAGTGAAATACGCTCGCAAACTTGCCAAACGAATAGGTGAGGAACTGGACATCCCGGTTTATTGTTACGAGAATGCTGCTGTAAAAAAGGAGTGGCGGAACCTTGCCTTTGTACGGTCCGGAGAATATGAAGCTTTGAAAGACAAACTTGCAAAACCGGAATGGAAACCGGATTACGGTCCTGCCAGATTCAATAAACAGGCCGGAGCCACTGCAGTTGGGGCAAGAGACTTTTTGGTAGCCTATAATGTTAATTTAAATACTACATCTACCCGCAGAGCCAATGCCATTGCCTTTGACGTCAGGGAAAGGGGTCGCGTGAAAAGAGAGGGAGACCCTGTTACTGGGAAAATTGTAAAGGATGAAAACGGAAATCCGGTACATGTCCCCGGAACCTTGAAAGAGGTGAAAGCCATTGGCTGGTTTATAGAAGAATACGGAGTAGCTCAGATATCAATGAACCTGACAAATATTTCGGTTACCCCTGTTCACATTGCTTTTGACGAGGTATGTAAAAAAGCAGAAGCCAGGGGGATCAGGGTAACCGGCTCTGAATTGGTGGGCCTTATACCCCTGAGTGCCATGCTGGATGCCGGTCGTTATTTTCTGAAAAAGCAAAAACGTTCGGTGGGTGTTTCCGACAGGGAACTGATAAAAATTGCGATAAAATCAATGGGGCTGGATGAGCTGTATCCTTTTAAACCGGAGGAAAAGATTATTGAGTATATGCTTGCAAATAAAAATGATAAACATCTGGTAAGCATGACACTTGAAGATTTTATGAACGAAACGGCTTCGGAATCTCCTGCCCCCGGCGGAGGATCGGTCTCTGCATATATGGGCTCATTAGGAGTTGCCCTTGGTACAATGGTAGCTAACCTCTCCTCACATAAACGGGGCTGGGATGACCGTTGGGAAGAGTTTTCGGATTGGGCAGAAAAGGGGAAGTCCTATCAGGAGGAGCTGTTGAAAATGGTTGATGAAGATACCCGTGCTTTTAACAGAATCATGGATGCATTTCGTTTACCTAAAAAATCAGAAAGTGAAAAAGAACTAAGGAAAAATGCCATTGATGAGGCCACGAAAAATGCCATCCTTGTACCTTTTAAGGTGATGGAGATTGCATACAACTCCATGGAAGTGCTGGAAGAAATGGCAAAAATTGGCAATCCTAATTCCATTTCTGATGTGGGTGTGGGTACCATGGCCGCCAGGGCTTGTGTACGTGGTGCTTTTTTAAATGTAAAGATTAATGCGTCCGGCCTTGATGATCAACAATTCATTGAAGATATTCTGGAAAAAGGGAAAAGGATAGAAAAAGCGGCTTATGCTAAAGAAACCGAGATACTACAAATCGTAGAACGTAAGATTTAATCAGCAAAAAGCGAACCGGCCTTTCCATCCTCCACCTGACTTTCCATTGTCCAACGGACATGGAAACGTCACTTGGTAAAGGCAGAAGTAAAAAGTAAAAAGGCAGAAGAAAGGATGAAGAATGAGCGATGAAGGATGAACGATGAAGGATGAGCGATGAAGGATGAACGATGAACGATAATTCGGTTGTCATTAAATGGTAATTAATGGTCATTGAATGTTCTTCTTTTTTGCCAAACTGATAATATATCTTCAGCGAAGCTTAATCCCGAAACGATCAAAATTTCTTTTAAATTTTGCAATTGTTTCTCCCACCGGGACTGCTTTGGAGGAGGATGCTCTCCCCAGGGGATCCCTTTTGGGAGAAAATCTAAACAAATCACCCTTCGATAAACTCAGGATAAAAAGATTTGAAGATTTTCGGCATGACATTTTTATCAAATCAACGCAACCTTTTTACCTGAAACTTCATCTCTCATTAGTGTATAGGTGAGTTCTTTGTTTAGAATGAAACTATTTTAGAGTTTGCTAAATTTTTAATATTTGCATATAACTAACTGGTAATCAATATTTTGTTGTTTTTTATGCCTTTTAGAATAATTTAGATGATTCGCAAATTCTTTTTACTTTTTGCATAATAATTCAAATTTGCATTAATTTAGCGTTTTTTAACCCAGGAACCCTTTAAATACAACCTAACTGACAATTTATGAGAAAGTACAACCATCTTTTTTTAAACAGTTAATATTTTAGTTTTTGAATTTATTAAACTAAGGTTTTTTACCTGGTTTAGTATGTATATTATATAATGTATGCTTCCGTTCTCAATACTGCAACAAGCAGGTGTTTATTAAAATGAATTTATCATCTAATGTCAAATTAGTATTTATTAATTAACCATTAAAATTTATTTCTTATGAAGAAACCGTTAGCTTTATTTGCATTGTTTGTGTTTTTAGGAGTTCAGCTCTTTGCACAAACGAATGTTATTACCGGTACGGTTACCAGTGCTGACGATGGTACACCAATACCCGGTGCTGCTATTGTAGTGGCTGGTACAACAGTTGGAACTGTTACCGATGCCGATGGAAAGTTTTCACTCGCTGTTCCATCAGATGCTAAAACCATTGAAGTCAAATTTGTGGGTATGAAAACCGTACAAATTGAATTGTCAGGACAAACCAGCATCGAAGTAAGTATGGAAATGGACACATTGGGTCTCGAAGAAGTCGTTGTTTCCGGACTGGGTGTTTCCAGGCAAAAGAAGGCCCTGGGTTATTCCGTACAGGATGTAAGTGGCGATGAAATTGAAACTGCCCGTGAACAGAATATTGTAAATTCCCTTCAGGGGAAAATGGCCGGTGTTCAGATTACCTCTGCTTCCGGAAACGTTAGTGCCGGTTCAAGGATCATCGTTCGTGGTATGAGTACACTTACCGGAAACAACATGCCCTTGTTTGTTGTGGATGGAGTACCCATTTTGAATTCTTATTCAAGTGGTGGAGCCTATAGTGGAACTGACTATGGGAATTCATCCATGGATCTGAACCCTTCTGATATTGAAAGTATTTCCATTCTAAAGGGTGCAAATGCTGCTGCACTATATGGTTCAAGAGCCGTAAATGGTGTGGTAATGGTTACCACCAAAAGCGGAAAACTTAAGGCCGGAGCGAAAAAGGGACTCGGTGTTACTTTTGAATCAAACTGGATGTGGAGCAATCCGCTTAAGCTGCCCAATTATCAAAATCTTTACGGACAAGGTTCCGGTGGGGAATTTGAATACGTAGATGGTAATTATGGTGGTGTAAACGATGGTGTTGACGAAAGTTGGGGCCCCCGTCTTGACGGACGTTTAATTCCTCAGTTTGACAGCCCTTACGATCCTGTTACCGACGTTCGTACTCCAACTCCCTGGATTGCACATCCAAACAACGTGAAGGATGTTTTTGAAACCGGTCTTACGGCAACTAATAACCTTACATTGAGTGGTGCGGATGAAAAAGCTAACTTCAGACTTTCATTGGGTAATCAGAATGTAAAAGGTTTTGTTCCCAATACCGACCTGAAAAAAACGAACGTTAGTTTTGCAGCTGGTTTAAATGTAACTTCCAAGTTCAGGGTGAATGCTTCTGCCAATTATATCAATAATAAGAGTGACAACATTATGTCCGGTGGTTATACCAGTGCAGGCATCCTGCAAAGTTTGAGTCAGTGGTTTGGCCGCCAGGTGGATACGCAAGTACTGAAAGAAAAATGGAATACCATTGATCCGAAAACAGGTGAACCTTTTAACTGGAATCATAGTTATCACGACAATCCTTACTGGGTATTGAATAAAAATACTAACTCCAGAGATCGTAACAGGATTATCGGTAACGTGAACTTTAAATATGACTTTACCTCTTACTTAAGCTGGGATGGAATGGTTGGAAACGATTATTATACCGAAAAAGTCAAAGAAGTGCGGGCCATGGGTTCAAATGACTGGCCTAAAGGCCGTTTTAGTTCCTATTTAAGTACACGTAATCAGTTGATCGCCAGAACTAAATTGAATTTTAACAAGGTTTTTGGAGATTTAAGTGTAGTTGCCAGTTTAGGAGCGGAATATAACCGTTACAACTATCATAGCAACAATACTTATGTAAGTGAGTTGATCATTCCTGACCTTTATGCTGTAAGTAATGCAGGTGTGGCAGCTACCACGGGTATGTCTGAAACACATACAGAGTTGCAAAGTGCTTTTGGAATGGTAAATCTGGGTTTCAGAAACTGGTTGTTCCTGGATCTCACAGGTAGGAATGACTGGTCTTCTACTTTACCGGTAGAGAATAATTCCTATTTTTATCCTTCAGCATCTTTGGGTTTTGTACTAACCGAAGCACTGGGAATGCAATCCAAAGCCTTATCTTATTTGAAACTAAGAGCCAGTTATGCTGAGGTTGGTGGAACGGCAGGAGCATATCAGTTGCAGGGTACTTACAGCGCAAGTGATCCATTTAACGGAAATCCTTCACTTACCTACACCAATACATTGCCTCCTCTGAGCCTTTTACCGCAAAGAAAAAAGTCTGTTGAATTTGGTGCTGAGATGAAATTTATCAACAACAGGATTCGTCTGGACGGTACCTATTATAAAGAAAATACTACCAATCAGATTATGAGTATTGCTATTTCCAGAATGTCAGGGTTTAGTACTCAGAAAATCAATGCCGGTAATATTCAGAACTCCGGAGTTGAATTAACTCTTGGAATAACACCAGTACAGGGTTCTAAATTCACCTGGGATATTATTGCCAACTGGGCCACCAATAAAAACAAGGTAGTGGAACTTTATGGCGACATGAAAGACCTCTATTTGTACAACGGTTCATGGGGCGCCCGTGTTTATGCCCGCTTGGGAGAGCCTTACGGACAGATGATGGCTACCGATGTAGTAAAAGAAAATGCGGTGATCCATTATAAAGATGAGGATGAAACCATTGTTGATTATGTGGAATATTCGGGAAGACCTGTGGTTAGTACTTCAGGAAATTATATTGCAACGCCACAAAGAACCTTGGTTGGGAATGTTACTCCTGATTATTTTGGGGGTGTGAATAACGTATTTACCCTGGGGAACCTGAACTTCAGTTTCCTTGTTGACTTCCGTAAGGGGGGTGTACAGTATTCTGTAACCGATTGGTTTGGTAATTATGCCGGAGTAATGGCAAAAACTGCCGAACTCAACAAAAATGGTAAAAATGTGAGAGATGCTGTTGAAGACGGTGGAGGTGTATGGGTTGATGGTGTTTACGGAAAATTAAATACCGATGGAACCGTACAATTTACCGACAAAGATGGAAATGATGCAAGCAGCCCTGTTGCCAATGAATCATTTGTTAATGCAGATAACTTCTATCACCGTTACTGGGGAAAACCGGGTTTATCCGTTTTTGATGCCAGTTTTGTGAAATTGCGTGAAGTAATTGTTGGTTATTCATTTTATGATGTTGCTCCCTGGATTTCCAGTATTAACGTTTCTCTCGTTGGAAGAAACTTATGGCTGATTCATAGCAATATGCCTCATGTTGATCCGGAAAACTCTCTGACTGCTGGTAACAATTCACAGGGTATGAACAGTACTCCAACGCCTACAGCCAGAACTTTTGGATTTAATCTTAAGTTCTCATTTTAATAACTTAAAATACTTTAAATAATGAAATATTTCACAAAATACAGTAAAGTGTTCCTTGTAATCGCTTTGGTATTGACTTTTGGATCGTGTACCAAAAATTATGAGGAGTTAAATACGAACCCCAACTCACCTACAGATGTACCTGCTATTAATATTTTCACGCATGTAATTACATCTTCGGTAGGTAATGAGTTAGGAGGTTGGATCCAGCATACATATCTTGGTTGCTGGTCACAGCAGTGGTGTAAAGTACAGTATATTGATGAGGACAGGTATCAGACCCGGGATATGACCGGCTATATGGAAGGTCCTTATACTAATCAGTTACTGGATCTGCAGCTTATCATTGATAAAACTTCAAAGAATGTTGAAGAAGGTGTGGAAGTACCAACAAATCAAGCACTCCTTGCTGCTGCAAAGATCATGAAAGTTTGGGTATTCAGTTATCTGACCGATCTTTTTGGGGATATACCTTATTCTGAAGCGCTTCAGGGTCTTTATGCAGATGGTGTAATTACTGCCAAGTATGATTCACAGGCAGATATCTATGCTGACTTTTTCAAGGAACTGGAGGAGGCCAACACATTGCTTGACCTGAATAAAGTAATTAACTTTGGTAGCGGTGACCTTATTTTTGATGGTGACCCTGCTTTGTGGAAAAAGTTCGGGAATTCATTACATCTGAGATTACTTAACCGTACTGCAGGTACACCATGGTCATTTACCTATAATATGGCTGGAGGCGCTACAGTAACTACCGATGCCGGTGCTGCTTCTTTTTCAGGTGCTGATGCTGCTATAGGTGCAATTCTTGGTGACCCGAGTGGCCATCCGGTAATGGAAAGCAATGATGATAATGCACAGCTTGCATACCCCGGATTACCTTACAGGAATCCCATTTATAATACCTTGTACACACGTACTGACCAGGGTATCGCTGAAACCATTGTTGAATTTCTGAAAGCCAGAAATGACCCAAGATTGCCGGTTTATGCACAACCTACACAAAATAGTGTGGATGCAGGAACTCCTGAATATGTCGGAAACCAGAATGGACGCGCATTTACTGCCGCTGATTTTCCGAGTATTTCTAAATTAGGACTGGCAATTGCATACGATGAGAATGCACCGGTTTATGTACTTTGTTATGATGAAGTTGAGTTTATTAAAGCAGAATATGCTTTACGTAATGGACAGGATGGTACCGCTCAGGCTGCCTATGAAGCAGGTGTAACCGCTTCTCTGGAAAGATGGGGTACTGATCCGGCCGGATATTTGAGTGATCCGCTTGTTGCATGGGGCTCAGCCGCTGATGATGCACATAAATATCAGCTCATAAATGAACAAAGATGGGCTGGTGCATTCGGCCAGGGTGTTCAGGCATGGAACCTTGTAAGAAGAACAGGCTTCCCGGCAAGAGTATTTGAATATCAATTGGAAGGTACTGCCTATCCTAACTTAGGCCTGCCCATTCGTATTCGTTACTCTCTGAATGAGGAGATTTATAACCCGGCTAATTTGCAGGAAGCTCAGCAAAGGCAGAATCTTGAAGCAACAAATGAAACGATGTTCAGTACAAATGGTACTACCAGTCAAATGTGGTGGCATACCAGGAAAAATCCAATTCCAACCGATGCGGATGTTGATGTTCCGGCTGAAACAAAATAATTTGTTTTAATACCAAAAAAAAGCTGCCGTCAGGCAGCTTTTTTTTTACATAAGATTTTCGTAACTTGTCCTTTGAAAATGTTCAATTATAATTAATCAGATAAATCAAAATGAAAACCGGAAGAAAATACTTAATTACAGGTTTGCTTCTCTGTATTTTTTATATACCTCTTACCCGGGCTCAGGAAACCTGCAAAGTTCTGAAACCTGAAATTTCCCTGAATTATAAAGGGGATTGTAAGAACGGATTAGCACATGGGAACGGTGAGGCTTATGGAAGGGATCAGTATGTCGGGCACTTTAAAAAAGGATATCCGGATGGAGAAGGTACTTATAAATGGTCCACTGGTGAAGTGTATAAAGGCCACTGGAAAAGAGGAATGAGGCATGGAATGGGTGAATTTTCTTTTTTTGAGAATAGCAGGGATACAACCATTGTGGGAAAATGGGACAGAGATGAGTTTGTGGGTTCAAAAACATCGGATGCTGCTTATCAGATCACATATAAAAATAATATTAACAGGATAACCGTTAATAAAATAGGGCCGGGAAACCAAATACGGTTTAAGTTCTTGAGAAACGGAAATGAGATTGCAGTTGGTAATCTGATTTTATTTGGTGATTCTGGAGCAACCCGGACAAACCGTCAGTTTACAGGGTTTGAAAATATTGAGTTTCCATTTGAGGGTAAACTTACTTTTACAGCAAGCAATGATTTTTATGGTGCTGTTTTAAATTGCGAACTTACTTTTATTATAAAAGAACCGGGTAGTTATCAGATTCATATTTTTCCATAGAACAAATCCCCAAAACTATCCATCCTCCCCCTGACTTTCCATCGTCCAACGGACATGGAAACGTCATGGTAAAGGCAGAAGGTATCCTCCTTCGCAAATGCTACGGAGGATAAAAAAGGCAGAAGGCAGAAAGAAAGGATGAAGGATGAACGATGAAGGATGAACGAAATTGTCTTTATTTATTGCCGATAATATATTTTCAGTCCAGCTAATAACCATGAATGACAGCGAAGCTAATAACCATGAATGACGGCGCAGCCAAATCCCGAAACGATCAAAATTTCGAAGAAATTTTGCTAACGGTTCTCCCACCGGGACTCCTTTGGAGGAGGATGCTCTCCCTGGGGATCCCTTTTGGGGAAAATCTTGATAAATCACCCTTTGATAAACTAGAGTTAAGTCATATCTAATCTGTCATTTCGAACTGGTTTAAAAACCGAATGACAATCAGTAGTCTTGGTCTTTCTCCTTTACCTTCTGATTGTTTAACAAAGTTCAAAGTTAATACTGCACAAAATCATTTCCTGTACAAACATAGGATGACAAATAGTAATACCATAATATATTTGACTTAACATTAGGATCAAGAGATTTGAAGATTTTCGGCATGACCATTTATAACAGCGAAGCAAACTCCTACGCAACCTTTTTGCAGGTTTTTTCATCTCTGTCAATATAGTGGTATAGTTATTTACATATATATCAATATTAATACTGTGTGGAATGATTCTAAATTTAGAAAATAAATATGAAAATATTTTGTACAATAATTAATGTAAGTTATTGGGAAACACATTGTTAATTATAATTTTATAGAATGTTGATGTATAAATATTCAATATTTATTAAAATGAATCATTTTTTTTATATTTTTACTCAGTTTTTTAACCCAAAACCCTTGATTTTAACTTAAACAAACAATTTTATGAAGAAACCGGCTGCCTCTTACGAGTGAACATTAAATGCTTCTTTTAAATTCCGAAAGAGGCAACCAGCCAAACACCTAGATTAAGTTTTAAGATTATCAATATTTTACTAGATAAAATATTGATCGATATATTTAATGGATTCTGTGCTCTCATCACTACCTCAGGGTAGATATGCAGGTCGAAAGACTTTTTATGAATATTTTATTTAACCCTTTTTATAAACCTAAATTTTTTATTTATGAAAAAAATTTCAGTTTTATTTACAGTCCTTGTGTTTTTTGGCTTTCAGCTTTTACAGGCACAGACCCAACAGATTACAGGTACGGTTACCAGTTCTGAAGACGGGCTGCCTGTACCAGGTGCCAATGTTATTGTGAAAGGAACAACTGTAGGAACAATTACGGACATTGATGGTCATTATATTTTGGCTGCACCGTCCAGTGCCACTGTTCTGGAATACAGTTTTGTTGGCTTAAAGACACAGGAGGTCAGTATCGATGGTCGTTCAGTAATTGATGTAACCCTCGAACCTGACCAGTTTAATCTGGATGAAGTAATTGTATCCGGTGTCGCTTCGGGTACTCCCAGAAAAAAGATGTCTGTTTCTGTAGCTAAAGTTGGTGAAGAACAGCTTAAAGAAGCTCCGGCAACCTCTGCAGCCAGTGCATTGCAGGGTAAGGTGGCCGGTGTTACAGTGGTTCAGGCAACCGGTAATCCGGGTAGTGCTGCCAGCATAAGGCTCAGAGGAGCAACAGCCATCCGTGGAAGTTCTGCTCCGTTAATTATTGTTGACGGTGTACAGATTGAAGGTACGCTAGCCGATATTAATGTGGATGACATTGCCTCCATGGAAGTTGTAAAAGGTGCTGCCGCATCTGCTCTTTATGGTTCCAAGGCCGGTAACGGTGTGGTTGTTATTTCTACCAAACGGGGTAAAAGCCTTGGTAAAGGACAAACCATTGTTACTTTACGGGGTGAGTACGGAACTTCACAGTTGGCAAGAAAAATGCCGATTGCTCAGCACCATGCTTATAAGCTTGCTGATGACTGGGCCTCAGAAACCCGTTATACAAAGTATGCAAACACTTCAATTTATGGTGATCAGCCGGGTCAAACGAATCCTGATAGTGTTGGTATCCTTTTGGATGGTAGCCTGTTAGGTGAAGATGATCATTACCTGGATAATCCTTTTGGACGTTACTCTGACCACCTGGCAGATTTCTTCTCAGGTGGGAATTACAGTACTTTTTATGCCAGTGTAATGAGTAATATGGACAAAACCAATTTTAATATCTCCTATGAGAATTCCCATCAACAGGGGATTATTTATCAGGTGAATGGTTTTAAACGTCAGAATTTCAGGTTCAATGTGGATCACCATTTTTCTGAAAAGTTCTCGGTTTCTTTAAGTAACCTGTATGCTGCTTCAGAAACAGATAACAGCTCGCTCGACTTCTTTTCACTATTGCACCTGACTCCGGATATGGATCTTTACAGGAAAAATATTGACGGATCAGACTTTTACTTATTGGTTGACCAGTTTGGAACAACGGATAACCCGCTTTATCCAATTTCTCAAACAGATAATATAAGTAACCGGTCCCGTTTTTTGGGAGCTTACAGCTTTAAATATAATCCTACCGACTGGTTACAGTTTGATGGTACATACAGCTTTGAAAAGCAGGATAATCGTGGATCTTTTTATCGTCCTTATGGGTATCTTACCCGTGGATCCTATAATTCAGGTGGTACCAAAGGGCAGATGAGCAAAAATTACGGAACAGAACTGGCTCAGGCCTTTCAGGTAACAGCTAACTTTAATAAGCAGTTTGGTGATTTTACCACAAAGGCTAAGATCAGCTATCGTTGGGAAGATGATACATGGTCGGGTTTCAATACCGGGTCACGTGACTTTAAAGTTAGAGGCGTTCCGGATTTCTCAGCCATAGATCAGGACAAGGCTTACAACGGATCATATACGGGCCAGACAGTTGCCGAGAATATTTTTGGTATTCTGGATGTGGATTATAAAGCTAAATATATCGGATCTGTTCTTTACCGTTACGATGGAGCCTCTCAGTTTGGTGCCAATGAAAGATGGCAGCCATATTACAGGGTGTCCGGTGCATGGAGGATTTCCGAAGACTTTAATATCCCGGGTATCAGTGAACTGAAAATTCGTGCCTCACACGGAACATCAGGGCAACGCCCGCCATGGAATGCAAGATATGAGACTTATTCACTTGCAGGTGGTAACGTTACCAAGAATACCCTGGGTAATGCCGACCTGAAACCTTCAAAGATCATTGAAACGGAACTTGGTTTGAACATGGAGTTTCTGAAAAGATTTGATTTTGAATTTGTGTATTCAAAAACAGATGCTGAAGACCAGCATTATCCGGTTCCGCTTCCAGCCAGTGCAGGATTTGCATTTCAGTGGCAGAATATGGGGACTTTATCGTCCAATGTATTTGAAGCCACTTTAGGTGCACATCTTATTTCTTCACAGAATTTTACCTGGAATATGAACATCACCTTTGACAGGATAAGACAGGAAGTAACCAAATTAAATGTTGCTCCTTTTACAATGGGTGCCAGAGGAAACTCTACTTCACCGGGAGCATATTATATAGCTGAAGGTTTTGTTTTTGGTACGATTTACGGCGAACGTTTCCTCCGGTCACTGGATGAAATGGCTGACCAGCTGGAAAGAACAGGATCAGAGCAAACCATTGATGATTATACCATTAACAGCGATGGTTATGTTATTCCTGCAGGGACAGAAGGAACCACATTTGAAAAGGTTTTTGTTCAGACCGATGATGATGGGAACCCATTGAATCAGCAGATTGGCGATGCTAATCCTGATTTCAGAGTTGGTTTTGCCAACACATTCTCATTTTACGGTTTTACCTTATATACTTTGATTGACTGGAAACAGGGGGGCGATATTTACAACCTTACCAACCAGTGGATGTTCAGGGATAATATAGGTGCTGAAATGGATATGTACGGTGTTCCTGATTATCAAAAGAAAACTTATGATTACTACCAATCTATATATAATGTTGCCAGTCCTTCTTCTCACTTTGTGGAAGACGGAACCTACGTGAAACTCAGGGAGGTATCATTGTATTACTCAATTGATAAGGAATTTTTCAATTTCTTTAAGCATCTGAGAATTGGTGTAATTGGCAGAAACCTGATTACATGGACAAATTATTCAGGATATGATCCGGAGATTGGTTCATCTGAAGGTTCCGGTGACAGTACAATTCAGGCCTGGGATGATTTCCAGTATCCGAACTTCAGAACTTTCTCTGGTTCGATAGAACTGAAATTTTAACTATTTGTAACTAAAAATTATGATACATATGAAAACAAATTTTGTTAAATATTTATTAGTGTTCACCCTGGTTTTTACAACTTTTAGTTGTGCTGACCTGGATGTGAAGAACATGAATGAACCGGATACCGACCGTGTACTTGCAACCCCGGGTGACCTCATTGGTCTGGCAGGTGGTGCAATGCGTGTCTGGTCCAATGCAATTCAGGAATACAGTGGCCCGGCTCTTACCATGTGTACAATGGCAGATCAGAATACCTGTTCCTGGGGGAATGTAGGTATGAAAGATCTGTCTTCAGAGCCCAGGCAGGGTTTTAATAATAACATAACCTATTCCTATGCCTATGTGAACAGAGATTTCTGGTCTTCTTCATATAAAGCGAACTCAGCAGTGGTTGATGT
>JANTGF010000013.1 GCA_024763075.1 Bacteroidales bacterium
TTATTAACCTATTTTCTATACTCAGATGGCGGAATTGGCCCCCGCTCTTCCCGGCCCTTCCCTAAAATGATTCACTGAATCATTTCTTTACGGTCAGTCCTGCCATCTAGGCAAAATCGGGCTACAAAAATATAAAAAATAATTAAATCAGATTATGTTTTTATTTTTTTTCTTTGCTTTGATATTCTCTGATTTAATTATAAATTTAGACATCCATAATTTTTCTCTATAATTGTTATTCTTATGACATTAAAACCATTCAAATTCGTAATTATTATTACGTTGATTTTTAACTGGTCCTGTAACTTTGATAACAAAGAAGAAAAGGCAACTGAAAATGAAAAAACCCAGACAACTGTTTTCAAACCTGTTGAAATAAAAAAATACTATGGGTTTTGTGAGAATCCGGATTCATCCTGCTATAAAATAGAAATTCTGTATCTTAAAGCAGAAAATGGCTCTAAAATTGTAAAAGAATCTATTAATAAAGCCATTGACACTTATATTGGAAATGAATTAAACGGATTCCTGTCTGATGAAGTAACTTCTTCAAGCTCAACTGAATTATTAATACAAAAACTTTTTGATAATTACAAAGAACTGGCAAATGACATGAAAGATTTCCACCAGTCCTGGGAAATAAAAATCAATACAGAAGTTCTTTTCTCTAATGACCATATAATCTCAATCCAAGGATCCAATGAAAACTATTTGGGAGGCGCCCATGGTAACCATTGGAAAAAGATTCTGAATTTTGATGCCAAAACAGGTAAAACGCTGACTCAAAAAGATATAATTACTAATTACCCGGAATTTCTAAAAGTTGCAGAAATCTGGTTTAGGAAAACAAGAGAAATCCCTGCAGGAGCTGATCTCGAAAAGGAAGGTTATTTATTTACGGACAACCAGTTTAAACTACCTGAGAATATCGGTTTTACAGAAAAAGGGTTAATCCTCATTTATAACCCTTATGAAGCAGGCCCCTACTCCATGGGTGAAATTAAATATACCATTCCACTAAGTGAAGTGAAAGATTTTATCAGGGAATGAATCACAAACAAAATATGGGGTAAATTATTATCTATCAATTGTCTTACGACCCTTTTTCTCCAGAATCAGGGTCCTGTCCCTGCCGGTTGAACTCTTTAACGAACCGGTATAATCAACCCATGCTGTAAAATAATTGACCATACCATCAGACAGAATATCCGTTTCAATAAAACCAGGATCTTCCTCAGCCAGGGTATAATTATTGTGATTTTCTTCCCACACATCAATATAATACCTTTTTACTTCAAGATTAGTAAATAAAACTATTCCTTTTGCATCCGTAAATCCTTCAATTATCATATTCTTCTCATCCAGCCAGTCCTGATATGATCCATAAAGAATGACGCTGGCGTTTATTACAGGATATTTATCGTAATATTCAAGTACCTCAACCTCGAGATCAGTAGTTGGCAGAACGGTTATTTCCTGAAAGCTACGGTCCACATAACTATCCGAATAAGAAGCCAGAGATACCGTATATATCCCCGGCACCTCCCATGAATGCACAGGATTTACAACCCTGGAATAAGTTCCGTCATCAAAATCCCATTTATAATAGACCGCATCCAGTGAAGTGTTGGTAAAGTACACATCCTCATTTACCCTGACTTTAATTTCTGAAGAGAAAAACGAAGAGTTTGGATGTCTTTCGCAGGAAATAAAAGTAACGAATACCATAAAAGATATAAAGTATAATTTTTTCATGAGAATAATTTTTAAAATTTAGTAACTCACTTAATGCACTGAACACTAAAGGCCTCAGATTCTCAATTCACTTATCTATTAAGCATACTGCAAACAAAGTGCCAAAAAATATTCAGCATGCATCCGCAAAAAAATAATTCATTTATTTAAATGATAGTAAGCAATTTATATCTATCTTTGCATTTCATTTTTTTGAGAAGACATATTTTTATGGTAAAAATTACATTTCCGGACAATAAATTCAAAGAATACCCGGATGGGGTAACCGGACTTGAAATAGCGAAGAGTATTCACCCCGGACTTGCAAAACAAGTGCTGGCAGTCACTGTCAATGGCGAACTTTGGGATCTTATGAGACCAATTCACCAGGATGCAGCCGTTATTTTCCATAAATGGGATGACGAGGAAGGGAAACATGCTTTCTGGCATTCTTCCGCACACCTGATGGCTGAGGCAATAGAACTTTTATATCCCGGAACCAAATTCGGGATCGGTCCGGCTATTGAAAATGGCTTCTATTATGATATTGACCCGGGTGAAGATGTTGTAATTACCGAAAAAGACCTGCAAAAGATAGAACAGAAGATGCAGGAACTTGCCCGTTCAAAAGAAGTTTACCAGAGAAAAGAAGTTTCTAAAGAGGAGGCTCTTGATTTTTTTAATAAAAAAGGGGACGAGTATAAGCTTGAATTGATCAATGACCTGGAAGATGGCACCATTTCTTTCTATACACAGGGCAGTTTTACGGATCTTTGCCGCGGGCCTCATCTTCCCGGAACAGAGAATATCAAAGCAATTAAGCTGTTAAACATTGCTGGTGCATACTGGAGAGGAGATGAAAAACGCAAGCAGCTCACCAGAATCTACGGAATTACTTTTCCGAAAAAATCCATGTTGGATGAATATCTTGTAATCCTTGAAGAAGCTAAAAAAAGAGATCACAGAAAAATTGGAAAAGAACTGGAGCTCTTTACATTCAGTCAGAAAGTCGGACAAGGTTTACCACTCTGGCTTCCAAAGGGAGCACAGCTCAGGGAGAGACTTGAAAACTTTCTTAAAATTGTTCAAAAAGACTTTGGTTATCTTCCGGTGATAACACCGCACATTGGTCAAAAAGAGCTTTACGTAACTTCCGGGCATTATGAAAAATATGGTAAAGATTCTTTTCAGCCCATCAAAACTCCTTCTGAAAATGAAGAGTTCCTGTTGAAACCGATGAATTGTCCGCATCATTGTGAGATTTATAAATCAAGCCGGAGGACATTCAGGGATCTTCCGCTGCGTCTTGCTGAATTCGGAACAGTTTACAGATACGAACAAAGCGGAGAATTACATGGTCTGACCAGAGTGAGAGGGTTTACGCAAGATGATGCTCATATCTTTTGCCGGCCGGATCAGTTAAAATCCGAATTCCTGAAAGTAATTGATATTATTTTTATAATTTTCAAAGCACTGGATTTTAAAGACTTCCTCACACAGATATCGCTCAGGGATCCCAAAGACAATGAAAAGTATATAGGAAGTGATGAGAATTGGGAAAAAGCTGAAGCAGCAATCATTGAAGCCTGTAAAGAAAAAGGATTAAATACAGTTACTGAATACGGTGAAGCAGCCTTTTATGGACCGAAGCTTGACTTTATGGTAAAAGACGCCCTGGGAAGAAAATGGCAACTTGGCACCATTCAGGTAGATTATAATTTACCTGAACGCTTTGATCTTGAATATATCGGATCAGACGACAGGAAACACCGGCCGGTAATGATCCACCGGGCTCCCTTTGGTTCCATGGAACGTTTTGTGGCTGTACTTATTGAACATACTGCCGGCAAGTTTCCGCTATGGCTGGCTCCCGATCAGGTAGTTATCATGCCTATCAGTGAAAAGTATGTTGAATATGCAAAAAAAGTTTTAAGTTTTCTAAATAATTCCGATATTCGCAGTCTGATTGACGACCGGGATGAGAAGATCGGTAAAAAGATAAGGGATAATGAGTTAAAAAAGATTCCTTACCTTTTGATTGTGGGTGAAAAAGAAGTAGAGAGTAATTCGGTTTCAGTCAGAAAGCAGGGAAAAGGTGATCAGGGAAGTATGTCGCTTGATGAATTTACCGCTTTTATTAATGAGGAAGTTGAAAAACAAATGCAATTTTCAATACAAAAACAGAGTACTAATTAATTATAGGAGGGCTTAAAAATAGCTGGATATAACAGAAGAAGAACGGATAATACCCCAAAGTTCAGAATAAATCATGAAATAAATGTCCCCGCTGTCCGATTGGTGGGTGACAATATTGATGAACCCGGAGTAATATCGACACGGGAAGCCTTAAAGCTTGCCGATGAAATGGATCTTGACCTGGTGGAGATTTCACCAAAAGCGGATCCACCGGTTTGCAAAATAACAGATTACCAGAAGTTTCTTTACCATCAGAAAAAGAAACTTAAGGAAATTAAGGCCAAAACAGCCAAGGTTGTGTTGAAAGAAATCAGGTTTGGACCAAATACTGATGAACACGATTACAACTTTAAGCTGAATCATGCCATCAAATTCCTTCAGGACGGAGCAAAAGTAAAAGCTTATGTCTTTTTTAAGGGAAGATCGATCTTATTCAAGGAAAAAGGAGAAATCCTTCTTCTAAGATTCGCCCGTGATCTGGAGGAATATGGAAAAGTAGAACAGTTGCCCAAGCTGGAAGGAAAAAGAATGATCATTTTTGTAAATCCTGCCGGGCACAAAAAAAAGTAATTATTTAATAACTATAAATATAGCGTATGCCAAAGATGAAAACGAATGCCGGTGCAAAAAAGAGATTTAAATTAACCGGTACAGGAAAAATTAAAAGAAAACATGCCTATATGAGTCATATTCTGACCAAAAAGGCTACCAAAAGAAAGAGAAACCTTGCTTATTATAGTACAGTACATAAGTCTGATGAAAATAACATCAAGCTGCTGCTGGCTATGAAATAGGAAGCTGTTTCCATGTAAAAATCATTGTTTAACAGAGTGAATTAGCCGAAAGAGTTTGTAAAGCACAAACCGCTAACCATTCAAAAAATTAAAATCATGCCAAGATCAGTAAATGCTGTTGCATCAAAGCACAGAAGAAAAAAAGTTCTGAAACAGACCAAAGGTTATTTCGGACGAAGAAAAAATGTTTATACGGTTGCTGTAAATGCTCTTGAAAAAGGAATGCAGTACGCATACCGTGACAGAAAAAACAAAAAAAGAAATTTCAGAGCTTTATGGATTCAGCGAATCAATGCTGCAGTTCGTAATTATGACATGTCCTATTCTGAATTTATAGGTAAGTTAAAGAAAAATAACATTGAACTAAGCAGAAAAACCTTAGCCGATTTGGCTTTGAATAATCCTGAAGCTTTTAAAGCAGTGGTTGATAAAGTAAAATAATCACATATAATTTATACAGAAAAGGGATGCGGAAGCTTCCCTTTTTTTATGATTAACTCCTGAACTTCATTTTACATAAAACTTTTTAACATGAAAATAGCAATTATCGGATACGGCAAGATGGGTAAAGAAGTTGAAAAAGCTGCTATTGAAAGAGGCCACTCCATTTCCCTCATCATCGACCTGAAAAATCAGTCGGATTTTAACCCTGGGAAACTTAAAGATACAGATGTTGCAATTGAATTCAGCAGCCCCGATGCTGCATTTAATAATATAATGAGGTGCTTTGATGCTGACATTCCCGTTGTATCAGGCACCACCGGATGGCTAAACCGTATGGATGAAGTCAGAGAGGCTTGTTTGAAAGAGGGCAAATCTATGTTTTATGCCCCGAATTTTAGTATTGGTGTAAATATATTTTTCAAACTGAATCGTGAGCTTGCAAAATGGATGAATAAATTCAGGGATTATGAAGTCTCAGTTGAAGAAATTCATCATATTCATAAAAAAGATAAACCCAGCGGAACTGCTGTAGCAATTGCAGAAGGTATCATGGAGAATTTTGAGCCTAAAGATAATTGGGTAGTTGATCCTGAGCAGAAGATTGAAAAAAATCATATTCCTATTGTATCAAAAAGGGAAAATATGGTTCCAGGAACACATATAATTCAATGGGACTCTGAAATTGATACAATAGAGCTCACTCATACTGCAAAATGTAGAAAAGGTTTTGCAAGCGGCGCGGTTATTGCTGCTGAATTCATTATTGGGAGAAAAGGTTTCTTTAACATGGATGACCTTATGCAACTATGACATATTTAAATTAAAAAAACGGTTATGGATACTATAATAGAAAAGCAAAACGTTACATTTGTGATTTTAAAAAATACATCATGCAAATTCTGAAAAACAAATATTTCAAATTCGCTCTTGCAGCAATTGCCTACCTTTTGTGGGTTATCTGGGTAGGAAACTACTGGCTTCTTTTTGGATTACCTGTAATTTTTGACATTTATATTACTAAAAAAGTGAATTGGTCTTTTTGGAAAAAAAGAGACGGGAAGAACAGTGCAGTAGTTGAATGGATTGATGCCCTGATATTTGCCATCATTGCTGTATCATTTATAAACATTTTCTTCTTTCAGAATTTTAAGATACCAACCGGTTCGATGGAAAAAACCCTGTTAATTGGTGACCACCTGTTTGTAAGTAAGGTTAGTTACGGACCAAGAATTCCGAATACCCCCCTTTCTTTTCCTTTTACACAACATACTCTGCCTGTTGTAAATACAAAATCATACCTTGAATGGATAAAATGGCCATACAAAAGGTTAAAAGGAACAACAAAGATAAAGAATGATGATATTGTGGTTTTCAATTTCCCTGCCGGAGATACTGTAGTCCTTCAACAGCAGGCAAGAAGCTATTATTCAATTATCAGAGATGTTGCTGAGGATTATAAAACCAGAGACCAAAGAGCTGGGAAACAGTTAAAAAGCAATGAACAGTATTATTCAATGGGAAGAAAAAATGTAATTTCATCCTATGATATTGTTGTAAGACCAGTTGATAAGAGAGACAACTATATTAAGAGATGCGTTGCACTGCCCGGAGATACACTGAAAATAATTGACACTCAGGTATATATTAATGGGAAACCACAGCAAATGGCAGAAGGCAGGGAATTCCGGTATATCGTTGTTACCGATGGAACCCACCTAAACCCCAGAACCCTGGAAAGAATGGGGATTTACCAAAGTGATGTTTACACAATGGGTGTCAATCAGTATGTTATGACCTTAACGGCTGATATGGCAAAAAAGATCAACGGTTTTAAAAATGTAACACTGGTTGAAAAAACCATCAAGCCAAAAGAAAGTTATGCTTATTATATATTTCCCCACGACTCCAGATATAAATGGAATGAAGATAACTTCGGCCCCCTCTGGATGCCGGAAAAAGGTGTAACTATAAAAATTGACACCTCAAATATCTCCAAGTACTCCAGGATCATTGAGGCTTATGAAAAGAACAAGCTGAAAGTCTCGGATGGAAAAATCTTCATCAATGGTAAGGAAACCAGTACTTATACCTTTAAAATGAGTTACTACTGGATGATGGGTGACAACCGACATAATTCAGCCGATTCCAGATTCTGGGGCTTTGTTCCTGAAGATCATATCGTTGGAAAACCAAAATATGTATGGTTATCTTTAAATAAAGAGAAGAAATTCCTGGGCAAAATCCGGTTTAACCGTTTCTTTTTGAAAATCCAGTAATTCCTGCCTTTCAGAAAAGTCAGACTTTGAAATAATTCCTTCAAAAGAATGAGAAATCAGAATGGGAAATCCTCATCCGCTGATTTTTGAATTGCTTCTTCCTTTGGTTTTTCCGCAATTTTATGCGTGGAGTTTCCATTTACAAATATTGCCTTGAAAGGGGTAGTCGGACAGGCAAACTCACAGGCACCACAACCAATACAAATTTTATCATCAACTTCCGGAATCACAAGCCTGTCATCTTCTTCATACGGAACCATTTTGACCGCCTTGGTCGGACAATGTTCCGAACATGCACCGCAATCCGTTTTTTCAGTATGAACGATGCAATTATCCTTTATAAACTTGGCAATACCAAGCTGGGTTAGTTTCTTGGTTTCTATTTCAATGGGCAACAAAGCACCGGTAGGACAAACATCCATGCACCGGGTGCATTCAAAATTACAAAAACCCTTCCAGTAGTCCATCCTTGGTTGCAATATACCTTTCAGCCCATATTCAAAAAACGAAGGCTGTAGAACATCTGAGGGACAGGCATTTACACAAAGATTACACGCTGTACAACGGTAATTAAAATCATCAATAGAAGTTCCTCCGGGAGGACAAACAGGAAACTCTCTGTCCTCAGGTACCGTGGATTGCAGGGTTGCTACAGGTGTAACAAAACCGGTATCCTTTTTCACCTGAAGGCCATCCGGTTTAAGTGTATCCTGTAACTGAATTCTGCTTTGGGATTTTGTAACACCCACCGTTCCAAATGCAAAGGCAATGGTGCCGAATATAAATTTCCTTTTGCTCAGGTCAGGCTTATCTCCTGAGGTTTCTACTTTTTGTGAGGATGTTTCTAATTTTTTCAACTGCTTCTTTGTTCCATATATCACTGAAGTTGTGGAACAAACAGGCAAACAGTCAAAACAGGATATACACCTAGTAACATCTACAAGCTGTTCTTTTACATCCAGACAGGAAGCTTTACAGGCCATCCCGCATAAACCACAATGGGTACAGGAGCTCTTATCAAAGCGTATGCGGAAAACGGAAAACTTTGAAAGAAATCCCAGGAAAGTGCCTACAGGACATAATGTATTACAAAATAATCTTCCATGGAAAACCGACATCCAGCCTATAACTACCAGAATTCCCAACTGAAGGAGGAATACCATAAAAGGAACAGATTTTACTTCCACCGGAAATAAAGCATAAACATTTACCTTTCCCAGTAAAAAAGACATGAAATTATTGAACCATATTACCAGAGGTTTCAGAAAGAAAGTGATGATTCTTCCAAAATTACTGTAAGGATCCAGAAGATTAACAAGCAATACAGAACCCGTGATAAATGCCAGAACAGTTAGGATCAGCAAACCGTATCTGAGTTTATTATGAGGTTTGGAAAACTTAAAATACCGGGCTCTTTTCTTTTTGAATTTCCTTGAAAACCAGGAAATGATATCCTGCATAATTCCGAGCGGACATACGGATGAACAATAGACCCTCCCAAAAATTAAGCTCAGCACAATAACTACCACAAAACCAATCGCACCTAATGTAAATACATTTAAAAATTTAAGCACGGAAGGAATAAACTGAAGCCAGGTTACTCCATTGATGATGTCCTCAGGGATCATCCTCCTGAAATCCAGAAATACCAATAAAAAAGAGGTGAAAAAAACTAAAGAAACAACAACCCTGATCTTCTTCAACAAACTACCACCCACAGTTGCTATACTTTAATACGTTTTATTGAAAGTTTGCTCAGGTCCATTGTTCCTACATGCATTTCTTCAGCATTTCTGATAAAAGGAATATTTGCAGGTTCAGCACCAAAAAGTTTGGCAGCTGCAGCATCAATGGCAACCATATCAGTACTGATAAGCTGTGCTTTCATATTCAGAACATCCGATTTTGAAACACCTTGTGGCCCATTTTTCATCAAAGCATTATAACCATCCATAATATTTAAATCCGGTTTTCTCTGGTATGTTGCATAATCAGCAATACACTGATGAAGGTCATTTTTATGCCAGAACCTCCTGTCCCATACAACCCCCATCAGGTTTTTCATTGCCAGGCTTAATTTGGTTGAAGAATGGTGTTTTAAAACAGGTACATTAATAAAAACATCAGATTCCAGAATCAGTTCATGAACCTTTGCAGTTTTAAGCTTTTTCCCTTCGGGAATGCTTATTTCCTGATAATAATTCTCTGTATTTCCGGGTACCATCTTCCCACCTGCTTCTTTCACATATTTTTCAATACCACTAGTCTTATAACATTTGGTCCAGGTATCACAGGTATGATCAAAAACAAATACATCTTTTGCACCGGCTGCCAGACAATGCTCAATTATCTTTTTCACAAGTTCAGGATTGGTATTTGCAGCCCTGTCCGGTGTGCGGTCCCATCCGATATTAGGCTTAATTACAACAGTTTGGTTTTTTTTAACAAATTTCCCCATACCTCCGATAGCATTCATAGCCAGGTCGAACATGACTCCGGGTTCTCCCCCCTTAACTGCAACCAGGTCATAAGGCATATCTGCCGATGTTACTCCTTTCCCCCAGGCCTGATTAATCCCTCCAAGAGAAAATACAGCTCCTCCAACTATTGCTGTCTTAGCTGATTTTCCTAAAAATTCCCTTCGCTTCATAAGCTTGTCTTTTTTATTGTCCTTTGCAAAATAATTAAAAAAATGTAAACTAATATAAAAGATCTGATATTTATAAACGTTCCAAATTATTTGATTATTGCTAACTTATGTCTCTTTGAATGTAAAAAAAATAAAAACTATCTTTAACACCTAAAATATTTGAAATGGAAAAGAAGGTATCAGTCCTGTATTATGAGTGTTTTTCAGGGATCAGCGGAGATATGAATCTGGCAGCCATGATTGATCTGGGTGTACCCGAAGATTACCTGCGGACCGAACTGGAGAAACTGGGTCTGGATGGATATGTAGTAAAGATTAACCGGGATTCGAGAAACGGGATTTTTGGTACCCGTGTGGATGTGGTTCTTGATGAAACCGATCACCACCACCGGCATTTGAAGGATATTAATAAGATTATTGATGACTCTTCCTTATCCTCTACCGTAAAGGACCTGAGTAAAAAGATTTTCCTGAAAGTCGGGGAGGCTGAAGCAAAAATCCATGAGATGCCCCTTGAAAAGATTCATTTTCATGAAGTGGGTGCCATTGATTCCATTGTTGATATCGTGGGAGCAGCCATATGTTATGAATATCTTTCCCCTGTCAAAACAATGGCAGGTACTATTGAGCTGGGAAAAGGACTGGTCAAAAGTCAGCATGGTATTATTCCGGTACCTGCTCCTGCTACTGCAGAAATTCTTAAAGGTATACCCACTCATATAGGTGGTGCTTCATTTGAAACTACCACTCCCACAGGGGCAGCAATACTGGCTACGATTGTTGACGAATTCAGTGACAATCTTTCTATTAAAACAAAACAAACAGGTTACGGAATCGGACATAAGATAGCTGAAAGACCCAATATGCTGCGCGTATATCTGGGAGAGGCTCATCATTTAACCGGAAGTTTGAAAAGTGAAGATGCATGGATAATTGAATGCAATATTGATGATATGAATCCGGAATGGTATGAATTCATTATCCAAAAGCTTTTTGAAGCCGGAGCACAGGATGTTTATCTTGGTAATATTACAATGAAGAAGTCAAGGCCCGGAATAAAAATATCGGTTTTATGCATGGATGAAAATCTGGAGAATTTAAAAGAAATTGTACTCAGGGAATCAAGCAGCATCGGGCTCCGGTTTTACCCTGTTAAAAAAAATTTACTTGACAGAAAAGAGTCTGTAATTTCTACCGGATATGGTCCTGTAAGAATTAAAACTGCCTTTTTAAATGATAAGATTGTTCACCAAAAGCCGGAATATGATGACTGTAAGAAAATTGCAAACGAAACCGGAATTCCTTTAAAGGAAGTTACAGATCATATTACATTAATTTTACAAAAGAATAAAGGAGAATAATAAATGATCGACCATCCTAAGTTTAAGGAACTAATAGACTATCTTTCTGGTCTGGGATCAGCTGTAATTGCATATTCAGGAGGAACAGACAGCACATTATTGATTGCTGCTGCCAAAATAGCTTTGAATGATAATTTTGTGGCTTTCACAATTGACACTCCGTATATTGCCCGGTGGGAAATTAAAGAAGCAGTTGAAATATGTAAGAAACTGGGAGTAAAGCACAAAGTAGTTAAAGCAGAAATGATCGAAACAATTAAAACCAACCCTCTCGACCGGTGTTATCTATGCAAAAGTCATCTTTTTAAGGGCCTGCTGAATGAAGCTAAAAAACTGGGTATCCAATATGTTATTGATGGTACAAATCTGGATGACAAAGGAGATTACCGGCCGGGAAGAAAAGCATTGAAAGAACTGGAGATCAAAAGTCCCCTGCTGGAAACAGGGATTGGGAAAGAACTTATCAGAGAGTTTTCAAGAAAATTAAACCTGCCCACCTGGGATAAGCCTGCATATGCATGTTTATTAACGCGTATTCCGTATAACAAAAACATTACTTATTCAGAACTCAGAAGGATTGAAAAGTCAGAGAATTTTCTGATGGACCAGGGATTCAGGGCTGTAAGGGTAAGAAGCCATGGAAAAATTGCCAGGATTGAAGTTCCAAAAGAAAAAATTCAGGCTTTGCTGGAAAAAAACCGTGATAAAACAATTAGTAATGCATTAAAAAATTTCGGCTTTCAGTTTGTTACGATTGATATGGACGGATACCGAATGGGTGGTTTCCTGCCGGATGATACGAAAAGTAATAATTAAATAACTCCCTTAACTATTCTTTATATATGACAAACGAAGAAATCAGCAGAATACTGGAAAGTGTAAAAAACCAGGAAATAAATACAAATGAAGCCCTGTCCTTATTAAAAGACTTTTCATTTCAGGAACTGGAATATGCAAAAATTGACCATCATCGTGAACTTCGTACCGGATATCCTGAAATCATTTACTGCTCCGGAAAAACAACAGAACAGGTGAAAGGGATCATCTCTGCCATGCTGGAAAAAGATGTGGATATTATGGCAACCAGGGCCAGTGAGGCTTTATTTGAAGCGGTTAAAGAACTCCATCCTGAATTGATTTACTTTAATAAAGCACGAATCATAAGTCTTAGAAAAAGAAAACCTGTATTTCCGGATACGAGCATCTGTATAATGACAGCCGGCACCTCGGATATTCCGGTTGCTGAAGAAGCTGCTGTTACAGCAGAACTTCTTGGAAATAAAACAGAAAGAATATTTGATGTAGGGGTAGCCGGGATTCATCGACTGATGAACAAATTAGATATTATTAAAAAATCCCGGGTTGTAATTGTAGTAGCTGGCATGGAAGGCGCACTGGCAAGCATTATTGGTGGATTGATTGACAAACCTATTATTGCCGTTCCCACCAGTGTTGGCTACGGGGCTAATTTTGGTGGAGTTTCAGCTTTGCTGGCCATGCTTACCAGTTGTGCAGGAGGAGTATCAGTGGTAAATATTGACAATGGCTTTGGAGCCGGTTATTACGCAAGCATGATCAACAAACTATAATCCGGCCGGTAAAATGGACAATACGGTATTCCTTTCCACTACCTATCTCGGTCCGGTTCAGTATTTTACCAAATTCTTTCTGGGAAAGAAAGTAATTATTGAAAAACACGATAATTTCATAAAACAAACCTACCGGAATCGCTGCATGATCTTTAGCGCAAACGGACCCTTGGCTTTAACTGTACCGGTATTGCGTGGTAGCTTTCATAAAACTACCATTGTATCATTAAAAATTGATTATTCAAAAAAATGGCAGGGGGAGCATTGGAGGTCCATTGAATCGGCATACCGGTCATCTCCTTTTTTTGATTATTATTTTGAAGATCTCAGGAAAGTCTATAATAAACAGCATCCTCTTCTGCTTCAATTTAATACTGAACTTATGGAAACGGTCTTCAGGCTCGGCGGAATCTCATCCGATTACTCATTTTCCAAAGAATTTCTGCCAACCGGTAATTTTGACTACCGGACATCAATCCGGCCAAAACATCCTTTACCTGATCCTCTTTTCAAGCCTGTTTTTTATCACCAGGTTTTTGAAGACAGATTTGGTTTTGTTGAGAACCTGAGTATACTTGACCTTTTATTCAACACAGGACCTGAAACCGGATCGTATTTGAAACAATCAGTAGTATTTGAAAAATAAAGGAAAAGAGGGATGATCAAAAACAGTAATCATCCCCTGATAAATCCCTTTTTTTGTTGAATGAATTTAAAACCGGTATCCGATGGTAGCCATCAGATTATGCTTATAAAGATCTATTAAAGCCGGTTGAGCCGGAGGCATCTGGTACATGATATAGTTTTCCTGATGCTGTGAATATACATAAGCCAGATCAAAAAAGAAATGATTATCCCTGAATCCAAGTCCTGCAGTCAGGTTAAGATAATGAGCATCTTTATTGATTTCTGTATCAACGAAGGGACTATCATAATAGGCCGCACCCGCTCTGAATTTCATCATCCAAAAGCGAAACTCTGCACCCGCTCTGAAATTAAGTACACTTCTGTAAGCATTCTTAATGTTCTCATTCTCGTCAAAGAAGTCATAACCATCACTTCCGTTTTTTAGTTTCAAAGTGGTATAATCCACATATTCAACGTCCACACCGATCAACGCAAACTTTGCAATCTGAATTCCAACATTCCCCACAGCCTTCAAAGGCGTTGACAAACCATATCTGTAGTCTGAGAAAGGTGATTCTGATTCATATTCTGTTATACCATCCACCGGGGTATCAAAACCTGCTTTCATATAGGTATTGTAATTTTCTTTCAGTTTATAGGAGTAGGGAAAATGTACAGCCGCACCTATTCTGAGCACCTGAATGGGCTTAATCAGCAAACCTAATTTGAAACTATAAGCGGTCCCACTTGCATTCAGCCATTCATCAAAGGTAAAATAATCAAACTCCTGAATGGTTCCGTTTTCATCTTTTTCAAAATGCTTCATATGTTGGCTGTAATTCAAAGAATGGATACCAAATGTACCCCCGAAGTAAAGCATATTCCCCAGATTAAATCCAAGGCTGAAAACATATTCGCCAATTCCTCCGGAAGTTTCCAGTATCCTTCTCTGCACCTGGCCATAAGTAGACCCGGGATTATCACCCCACATTGAAAAAACAGTTTCGTAATTCAAAGGCTGGCCGTTTACCGTATCAATCATATAAACATCCCAGGCAAGGGCCTCTTCAAATGCATAAAGATCTTCTGAAGGCGTACCATCAGCGTTATATGCAAAGTTATCAAGAAGGGAACTATTATTGTTCACTCCCTGCATGATAACACTGTTGGAAAAGTTTTTCTCCCTGTTATAACCGATTCCAAAATTTATGGCCACCAAACCTTTTTGTTTTCCTGTTAAGTGAGAATAAACGAAACCCGCATTCCCCAGAAAAAAAGCAGAAGTATTATCATCAGTTTTTTGTCCAAGATACTGTGAGGACGTCATAGAATAGTCCATGGATGGTGTAATAGAAAATTCCGAGGCACGGTAAAAACCAATCCCTGCAGGGTTTATACTTAAAGTTGAGAAGTCTGCACCGAAGGCCCCAAAGGCTCCACCCATTCCGGCAGACCTTGCTGTTCCCATTGGGAATATTTGAGCATATCTCAAAGCATCCGTTTCATTTTGTGCATTCAGCACCATTAAACTTAAGAATATTGATATAGTAAGGACTGTTAACCTTTTCATAATTTCGAAGATTAAGTTAAAATAAATTCAAAACTTGTCAGGCAATTTAAGGGTATGTGAGTTCACCCTTTATCTCCTTCTCCCACTTGACCCGGATGACCTGGAGCTTGAAGATGAAGATCTTGTAGTTGTACCGGACGAAGTAGGCCGGCTAATTGTTGTACTGGAAGGTCTGTAACTGCTTCCTGAACTACTGCGGTTATAGCTACTGCTTTTATAATTACTCCTTGATGGAGCCGAGTAGGTAGATCTTGACCTGGTAGGAGTGGAATATCCCTGCCTTCTGACGGAAGAGCTGGAATTCGTCACTCTTGAACTCGAGCCTGATCTGTTATAACTTGGCTTTGTGTTCGCTTTGGGAGTAGAATATCTTGGAATATATCTTTTTGTACTGCTTGTCGTGGATTTTGTATTTACTTTTCTTGATTGAGACCTGTTCTGTGTTGTTGCAGCACTCGTAGTTCCCGACCTGTATGGGGGACGTGTTCCTGAAACAGCCGGATTTTCCCTCCCTGGCTGGCCAACCCTTCTGTAGCCTGTAGCTGATGAAGACCTTTTACTATTTGGAATAACCCTGGTAGTTGCAATTCCTGATGTTGATTTCGTATTATTGGTATTTATGCTTCTTCTGGATCCTGTTGGTACAGTTCGTTGAGTTGATGAGGTGGTGGCTGATTTAGTACTTGCAACTGCTGTGCCCCCTCTTCTTCCACTTCTTCCGGCTGTTGTAGCTGGTGAATACATATTACCGGATTTTGCCCTGATGTAATCCTGGTTTAAGGCCCTGGCAGTTGAAGCTGACCTTCGGTGTGAGGAAGAATAGCCTATATTACCATCATCATAAATTGGGCTGCCTCCGCCATAATAGCCTCCACCATAATAACCTCCACCGTAATATGGATATGGATAACATGTATAACAGGAAGGCGGATAAAACGGACTGTAATAACTGCCCATTCCATATCCGAAACCAAAGCCAATACCAAAACCGATACTCATCGAGAATGAAGGTCCCCAGGGGTTGGCATAATAGGGTGAGTAATACGGGGAATAATAGGGTGAATAGTATCCAAACCCAACAGATGGTCCATAAAACCGGTTAATCCTGGATTCATAACTGGCTCCAGCATCAGCATAACTGTTTTCGTAATAATTATTGACAACAACTTCTTTGTCCCCGTTTTCATATTCAAAACTATCCAGTGTAAGTGTATCACCATCTGAAACACCGGTTACCGGTCCTTCAGGCTCACTGTACTGAACTGCTTCCAGGCTTTGATTCGCTGCTACTGCATCAGTTGCTGCCTGTTGCTTCGCTGCTTTTTTTGCAGCCCGTGCATCATCTTTAGGCGAATAATATGCATCATCCGCAAGATAGGTACTTGTGGAACAAGCACCAAGTAGTAAGGAAATAACTGCTAATATGGTAAATCTTATTTTCATATTCGACCCTCCCGGTTTATTTTAATTATCCTATAAAGTTAAAACTCAAATTTCATACCAAAGTATAAAAGTCTGTAATAAATCTATAAAAAAATGTTATAAAACACATTCACTACTCAAACTATATTGTAAAAATACGTTTTTTTTTAATACTACAAACAAACCCCGGGAAAAACATACAGGAGGCAAATTTATAATCTGCCTCCTGTACGGGTACCTTCTCTTCTTTTGGCTTGTTATCTGCGTCTTCTTTCAGTTACAACCGTAGTTTTTTCAGATTTTTTCCTGACCACTTTTCCTGCAGCTGAACTTTGTTTCGATCTGGTATTTGATCTCACCGCACTCTGACTCCTACCAGGTACGGCTGATCTCCGGTTTGAATAAGTGCTTGTTTTTTGGGCAACAAAATGCCGGTTCCCCGTTTTGTTAATAGCACCAGGCCTTCCTGTAGTTACTTTTTTCGCTTTAACCAAACTCCCCGATGTACTCCTGCGGTTACCATATGTTTTTGTTGCCGGAAGCTTATGCACAGAGTTTTTATTCCTGTTTGTTACAGCATATCTGTTACCGGAAGGCCTTCTGCCGGATGCGTATTTGGTTTTAACGGTTGCATTCCTGGCAGTTGTTCTGTACCTGGCTTGATTTTCGTTGGATGTTTTATTACTTACATAATGATTCTGGCTTCTCCGTTTATTACTTATTGCAACAGAATTCGATTGTTTCCTGCTCCGGTTTTGATTTACTGCGATACCGGATGTTGTTGTTTCCCTGTTATTTGTCGATTTAGCACTATAATAATTCCGGTTAACCACGCCATAATTATTATGTTTATAAGACTTATGTGATGAATAATATCCCCAGTTCATTCTGTATTTTTTTGAAGGATACCCGTAATAAGCCGATTGATAATAAACAGGAACATTTCTGCAACTGTTATAATAATAAGAATTGTAATAAACCGGATATGACCAGTAAGCCGAATAGAACCGGGGCCTGTAATAAGATCTCCAGGGAGTGTAAAAGACATTTACTCCAAAATAATAATCAACCGGACTGTAATACGACCACTCATTCATAAAGGGAGTGTAGTAACTATAATAATCAACATAATAAGGTGTGTAGTAATCTATGTTGACATATGTTCTGTGAAATCTGTTAATACGGGCAGTGTAGCTGATCCGATTGCCGTAATAATTATTAATTTCAACACGTGTGCCTGCCTGATAGTTCCCGTAATCATTCTCATAATAACCACCATTCTGTGCAAATGAAAATGTCAACCCTGTAGGAACAATGAATAAAATCAGGGTTATGATACCGATAAATTTAATATTTGTTTTCATGACACCCTCCTTTTGTTGTTAATTTTTACTTATTTTGCAACTCTTCTTAAAAACATTTGAAAAGGTTAAGTTCAAAATTCATACCAAAAATTTATATGGCAAAAGTATTAACCAGCAGAAAAGACGATTACGCACAGTGGTACAATGACTTAGTAATTAAAGCAGATTTAGCTGAGAACTCTGCAGTCCGGGGTTCAATGGTTATTAAACCCTATGGATATGCAATCTGGGAAAAAATGCAGGAACAACTGGATAAAATGTTCAAAGCAACTGGACATAGCAATGCATATTTCCCTTTATTTATCCCAAAATCATTTTTCAGCAAAGAAGCCGCCCATGTTGAAGGCTTTGCTAAAGAATGTGCGGTAGTTACGCATTACAGATTGAAAAATGATCCGAATAGCAAAGGAGTAATCGTTGATCCTGATGCGAAACTGGAGGAAGAGCTGATTGTTCGCCCTACTTCTGAAACAATCATCTGGAATACTTATAAAAACTGGATCCAGTCATACAGGGATCTCCCTATTTTAATAAACCAATGGGCTAATGTAGTTCGCTGGGAAATGCGCACACGGTTGTTTCTAAGGACGGCCGAATTCCTATGGCAGGAAGGACATACAGCCCATGCAACCAAAGAAGAAGCTGTAGAAGAGACACTAAAAATACTTGACTTGTATGCTGATTTTGCTGAAAAATTCATGGCAATACCGGTAATTAAAGGAACCAAAACGGAGGCTGAAAGATTTGCAGGAGCACTGGAAACCTATTCTATAGAAGCGATGATGCAGGATGGAAAAGCTCTGCAATCCGGAACATCTCACTTTCTGGGACAGAATTTTGCTAAGGCTTTTGATGTTAAATTTCTGGATAAAACCGGAAAACTTGATTTGGTCTGGGCTACTTCATGGGGAGTATCCACACGACTGATGGGTGCGCTGATCATGGCTCATTCAGACGACAACGGGCTGGTCCTTCCGCCAAAGCTGGCTCCCATACAGGTGGTAATAGTTCCGATTTACAAAGGTTCGGAACAGCTCAAGGAACTTGATGTTACAGCGAAAAGAATAAAAGCGGAACTGGAAAGTAAGGGAGTCAGTGTAAAATATGATGACCGCGACACCCATAAACCGGGTTGGAAATTTGCTGAATACGAATTGAAAGGAGTTCCGATCAGGCTTGCCATTGGTCCGCGAGACCTTCAAAACGGGACCATTGAAGTCGCCCGCAGGGATACACTTGAAAAAACCTCCCTTTCGCAGGATAGAATTGTTGGCCATGTGGAACGATTGCTTGATGAAATTCAGGAAAACATTTACTCAAAAGCATTTAATTTCAAGAAAGAAAATACATGGGAGGTTGATACCTGGGACGAATTTAAGGAAATAATCGACCATAAAGGAGGCTTTGTACTTGCCCACTGGGACGGAACAAATGAAACAGAATTGAAGATTAAAGAAGAAACCAAAGCTACAATCCGTTGTATTCCACTGGATTCAAAAGAAGAAAAGGGAAAGTGTATCTATTCCGGAAAACCTTCAGGCAGGCGGGTCCTTTTCGCTAAAGCATATTAAGTGCCTGGAAACTTATGCATTTTTTAATTTGAACCTCTCCTAAAGTCGGGGCGTTTGAACTATAAAGTCTGAGATCAAGCCTCACCTGCCTTCGTACAAAGTACGGCGGACAAGGATGTGAGAGAATTTTAAACAGCTGTCCCGAAAATCGGGATGAGGATTTGAAATTTGAGCAACAAGGCTGATACCGGACTTTAAAAACAAACATTAATTATTTTGCATAAAATATCCATACACTTTGTTATTACTTTTCAGAATAGTTTCCTAAATTTAATGTTTTTTATAAATTCTAATTCTATGGATGGCAACAATCAGGTTGAAAAAAAGATCATTGATATTCTGGCAAGCAAATCCTGCTTAAAACAAAAAGTATATGATCATACCCTGGAAACTTTTGATCAGGTGAAAAAGGTTCTTCAGGAGATCACTGTTGATATAAATAACCATTTGCTTGAAACGGATGAACGCGTGCGTCTGGAATACACCGACAAAGGAGTTTTTGTAACACAGCTAAGGGTTGCAGGCGATATACTTATGTTCAGCATGCATACCAATATATTTGAATTTAACAGAGACCACAAAATCTGGGAAACCACCTATATGAAAAATGACCCAGAAAATTCATATTGTGGAATCATCAACATTTATAATTTCTTACTTGACTCCTTTAAATACCACCGGATGGAAGATCTGGGATATTTGATTGCAAGAATTTTTGTCAATAAGAACAAACACTTCTTTGTGGAAGGGAAACGCCAGGCAGGCTTTCAGTATAAAAATTTCGGGAAATCTGAGATCAATGAAAAAATCCTTCGAAAAGTCATTGCAAATGCCATGGGATATTCCCTTGAATTTGACCTCCTTGTACCACCATATGAAAATGTTAAAATAGCCTCCGTTGGGCAACTTACAGAAAAAATCAGCATCTCCCAGCTGAAAACAGGTAAGAGGCTTGGCTTTAAATTCAACTCAGACGATGTTCTGGAAGATAAATAAATGAGCATTTTTTCCTGTTTTCTTTGCAAAAATTTATAACTTTATAAGCTTTTGCTGTTTTATCCACGGATAAAGATATGTTCTATGCCCCCACTTTTTCGTACCCGCATATTAAGCTTTGTTTTTATGCTTGCTACAGGCACTGTGCCTTTGCATGTATCGGGAACCTACATCAACTTTCCTAATAATGATACTATTATCCTAAAAGCCGGAGAGTTTATTATATATCAGGATTCATCGTATTATGCAACCAGGGATACAGCCTTACTGGTACCGGATAATCTGAGTTATTTTACTACCCGTGACATGAATCTGAAAACCAGTCAAACCTATGATTCATTGTACCAGTGGGCTGAGAAGAAACCTTTTATGAATAATCTGTTAAGACTATTCATAAATCAAAATGCCGTGAATTACGTCGAATCGGGACCTGATATCCCAAGTTATGAAAGATATTCTGCATTTGCCGGAAAAACGATCCGGAACATCCGGCTGGCCAAGCTGGACCCTTTCGGGCCCGGAATAAATGACACAATATTCCTGGAGGAAACCGGACTGGAACGATTTCTCAATAGTACGCATATTAAAACCAGGGATAAAGTACTGATCAGGAATTTATTGTTTCGTAAAGGGGACAAATTAGACCCCCGTATTATCGCAGACAACGAAAGGATCATTCGTCAATTGCCCTTTATTCAGGATGCCAGACTCATTGTCATTCCTGTTTCTGAAAATAAAGTAGATATCCTTCTGATTTCCAAAGATCAATATTCCATAGGGTTTGGTTACAATGTTGGAGGTTTGAAAGCCGGAAAATTTGAACTGTATGATCAGAACTTTTTGGGAATAGGACACAGAATAAAAGCTGAACTTCTTTATGATTATAACCAACAAAACCCGGGGGGATACAGCTTTGCCTATTCTTCAGAAAACCTTTTCGGTTCATTCATCAGGGCACAGGCAAAATACCAAAATGCTTTTGATACAGAAATTCTTGGAATTGAGGCTGAACACCGGTTTTTAACACTCACAACCAAATACTCATACGGATTTAAAAACAGTGTGATTTCCACAAAAGAAAACTTCGACACCTCTTTGTCGGTTTATCCGCTAAGATATTACTATCAGGATTACTGGTTTGGCAGGGCATTTGGTCTATCCAATAATGCTAACCGGGTGATTCTGGCAGCCAGATTTATCAACAATATTGTGTACGAAAGACCTGAAATTTCTGAAAATGAATACCATTACCTGCAGAAATATGAACTTTATCTGGGAAGTATTGCTTTTTCAAAAGAGAATTTCTATAAAATGCAACTCATTTATAATTTTGGGAAAACAGAGGATATTCCTTTTGGTACATTGATTGAGCTTACCGGAGGATGGGAGAATAATGAATTTTTTGATAAATTCTATACCGGACTGGAGATCTCAAACGGGCAAATGTTTCCCCGATTCGGGTATATGTACCTGAAGTTGGGAGTAGGTGGATTTTTTGACCAAAAATTATTTAACCAGGGAATCGTTGACGTAAGAGCCCGGTATTTTTCGAATCTATTGCCTGCTAAACGATTTCAGCTCCGGCAATTTATAAATTTCAGTTATACAAATGGTATCCGCAGATATTCCAATGAGCAAATATATATCCGAAACAATAATGGCATCAGGGGACTGTGGACCCATCAGATTTCCGGAGTTCAGCGAACCACACTAAACTTTGAAACCGTAATTTTTTCACCTTATTATTTATATGGCTTCAGATTTACCTTCTATACATTTGCTGACCTGGGATTAATCGGTTCTTATAAAGATAAGCTGATTGATAACACCATCTACTCAGGTTTCGGGGTCGGCCTCAGACTCAGAAATGAAAATCTTTCTTTCAAAACCCTGCAAATACGGATTGGTTATTATCCGGTTCTGCCCGCAGAATATTCCAGCCATATTCTATTGGATATAGCCGGAGAAAAGTATTTCAGGCCCGATAGATTTGACTTCTATAAACCTGAACTTATTGAATATAAATAGGTTCCTTTTCATTTTGTTTTGACAGATAAAAAAAGTTGCCACCTTATAATTGCAGCACTACATTTTAGTTTCTCTTTCCTGTAAATTCTCCTGTTAATTATTTTTATTCAGATAAAAATCAGATACCCAATTTTTGACTAATGGATTGTTCGAAAAATACAGCACAATGTTTTGTGTATCATTAATTTAGTAGTTATACTGAAAAATTGCTGTGAATAATGCAAGTTAGGTTTGTTTTTACTTGCTAAAATCTGTATTTTTGACCTAAATTAAATTTATTATAAATTAAAATTAGAAAAATTATGGCTGTATTAGTTGGAAAAAAAGCTCCCTCATTTAAAGCTCCCGCTGTCGTTAACGGGGGAGAAACGGTTGAGGACTATTCCCTGGACCAGTTTCTTGGGAAAAAATATGTTATTTTTTATTTTTATCCTGGTGATTTTACTTTTGTATGTCCTACAGAAGTCCTCGCTTTCGAAGAAAAGATTGAAGAATTTGAAAAAAGAAATGTTGCCGTGATAGGCTGTTCAGTTGACTCCAAGCATAGTCACTGGAAATGGCTCCAGACTGAGTTAAAGGACGGTGGAATTAAAGGTGTGAAATACCCCATGATTTCTGACCAATCAAAAACCATTGCTGAAAACTTTGATGTTTTAGCTGGTGAATATGAATATGATGATGATGGAAATATCCACTTTGAAGGTGATCCCAGAGCATACAGAGGATTATTCCTGATTGACAAGGAAGGAATAGTAAGACACCAGTTGGTAAACGATATGCCCCTGGGAAGAAGTATTGAAGAAGCTTTAAGAATGGTTGATGCGCTTCAGTATTTTGAAAAATATGGTGAAGTTTGTCCTGCAAACTGGCATCCGGGTGATGATGCTTTACTTGAAACCCAGGAAAGTGTTGCTGAATACCTGGCAAAGCACTAGGTCTTAAGAAAATAACTATGCTAAAAAGATTGTCTTTGGGACAATCTTTTTTTTTGCCCTGATTTCAGTTTTTACAAACGACTATTATTTTAAGAATATGAAAGATACACTAAAAAATATCAGCAGAATATATAAATTTGCCTCTGAACTTATCAGGAGTCACATAATAATATAATGATCTCTGCTTTTAGACAATACATCAATGAGTTTAATCTTTTCGACCCGGAGGACCATATTCTTCTAACAGTTAGCGGAGGGATGGATTCCAGCCTCATGGCTGAACTTTTTTTCAGGGCTGATTTCAGATTTGGTATCGCCCATTGCAATTTTCAGCTCAGGGGTGCAGAAGCTGACAGGGATGAACAATTTGTTAAAGACCTCGCGGCTAACTATAAAACACCCTTTTATACCGTCCGGTTCAATACCCGGGAATATGCTGAAGAGAATAAGATATCCATACAGATGGCAGCCAGAGACCTGCGATACCAGTGGTTTGAAAAAACCAGAAAGCAAAACAAATACGATTACATTGCCCTGGCCCATAACAAAGATGATGTGGAAGAAACATTTTTCATTAACCTGTTAAGGGGAACAGGTATCAGAGGTTTATCAGGGATGAAGTCAAAAACCGGTAGGATTATCAGGCCGCTCCTGTTTGCCTCAAGGAAATCAATTCATGAATACATCACAAAGTATAAGATTGGTTTTGTGGAAGATTCCAGTAATGCAGAGATCAAATATGTAAGAAACCATATCCGGCATAAGATCATTCCTGAGTTTGAAAAAATAAAACCTGATTTCCGGAACAGCCTTGACAAAACCATAGAGCATCTCAATGAAACAGAAATGCTTGTTCAGGATGCTATATTGCAGAAAAAGAAAGAATTTATCAGAGAGGAAGGTGGTAAAATCTATATTGATCAACTCAGACTGAAAAATTATAAGTTCAGGAAAACTTTTTTGTTTGAATTTTTGAGACCTTATGGTTTTTCCTCCTCAATTGTTCAGGACATTCTTAAGGCACTGGATACCACCCCGGGAAAACAGTTTTTCTCTGAAAACTACCGGCTTATTTCAGACAGAAAGAATTTGATACTCACTCAGAAAAGAAGCACTGACACGGAACAGTTTATAATTGAAACCATTCAGGATGAAATAAACAGTCCCTTGCGGATTCGAATGACAGAATTTGAGTTTAATTCCGGTTTCTCACCTCCTGCAGATTCCCGGGTTGCAACAGTAGATGCGGATAAAATCACATTCCCCCTAAACCTCAGAAAATGGAAAAAAGGAGACCGGTTTTTTCCTTTTGGAATGCAAAACTCCAAAAAGCTGAGTGATTTTTTTATTGACCTGAAGCTGTCCCTTGACGAAAAAGAAAAAACATGGTTATTATGTTCCGGTGAAAACATCATCTGGGTAATTGGAAAAAGAATGGATGATCGTTTTAAAATTACAGGTGATACAAAAAGAATGATTCAATTTGAATGGATCAGAGAGTAAAAAAATATTTACTTCATGCCAATATTCACCCTGATCTCCTCAAAAAACTTATGCATACTTTCGGCATCCTTATTTTTAATCATTTTGATCAAAAGATCCAGTTTTTCCTGAATATTCTCAATCTGTTCGATGGTATAAGGATTTAGAAGAATATTGGAGAGGAGATAATCACTTTCAGACAGGAGTCCCTTTGAAATACTAAGATGCTTCTTAAACGTCGTTCCGGGAACCTCCAATTCTTTCATGCAGGATCCAAAGACCAGGGAGGAAGCAAAAGGGATAGACAGGGAGTATGCAATGGTTTCATCATGCTTCCTGAAACTATAATCAAAAATATTCAGTTTTAAAGAATGATAGAAAGTCCTGAAAAACTTTTTACCTTCCTCATCGGATTCTTTTATTATGATTGCATTCTGATCACTCAGATCCTTAACATTCCCAAAAGTAGGTCCGAACATCGGATGGGTGGATACAAACCTGCGTCCCGACTTCAAATAAAAATCTTCCAGCCCGTTTTTAACCGATGCAATATCGGCCAGAATGCAGGTTTCTGGAATATAAGGAAGGACTTCTTCAAAAACTGCTTTTGTGTGCTGAAGATCAGTGGAGTTAATTAAAATCTCAGGATTAAAATCCATAAACTCATTATAAGACATAAATCTTTGAGAATTAAAAATATATCGCAGTTTTTCCTTCACAGGATCATATATTCCCACCTCATGGTCCAGACATAGTGATTCAGCCAGCCATGATCCCATATTCCCTGCTCCTAAAATTAATATCCTCATGAAAATTTCATTTTAATGAATTATTACCTCTTATTTCTGATTCTGCTCAAAAGCACGTATAAGCAAACTGAAATCCGCCATCGCAATTGCGGTTACCGCTTCAACCACAACCGGCACCCTCAGTGCAATACACAAATCGTGTCTGCCCTCCACTTCCAGGTCCGTCATTTTTCCGGATTCAATATTAATTGTCCGTTGTTTAATGGAAGTACTTGATGTAGGTTTCACAGCTACCCTGAAAACAATATCATTTGAGTTGGTAATGCCCCCGTTTATCCCTCCGGCATAATTGGTTTCTGTTTTGCCGCTTTGATCAATAAAAGAATCATTATGTTCACTTCCATGCATTTTGGAAGCTGCAAAACCAGCACCAAATTCCACCCCTTTAATAGCAGGAATCGAAAACAACAAGTGACTTAATACTGCTTCGACGGAGTCAAAGAACGGTTCTCCCAGCCCGGCAGGAACATTTGAAACCACACACTCAACAACTCCACCAATAGAGTCTTTCTTTTCCACAGCAAGATCAATTGCTTTTTCTATGTCCTTCATCCCTCCCGCTTCTATCAACTTTGCATTGATGTCCATATCGTTCACCACCTTTGAAGCAACCACTCCTGCAGCCACCAGACCCAGCGTTAATCTTCCGGAAAAATGGCCTCCACCTCGGTAATCTGTAAATCCCTTATATTTTTTATAAGCCACAAAATCGGCATGTCCGGGTCGTGGTATTTTCGTAAACAAAGAATAATCCCTTGACCGGGTATTTGTATTCCTGAAAAGAATAGTAACCGGAGCCCCGGTAGTTTTATCATTGAATACTCCACTCAGAAATTCAGGGATATCCGGTTCAGTCCGCGGGGTGGTTCCCTTTGCTCCGCTTCGTCTCCGGTTTATCTCATCTTCAAAATCCTCTGTATTTATTGGTATTCCTGGAGGACAGCCATCAATGACAATCCCAACGGACGGGCCATGAGACTCCCCAAAAATACTTACCCTGAAAATCCTGCCAAAACTATTCATATGATGAAAAATTTAATTATTAACTGTGTATTATTATATGGAAGTTTCATTTACAATTCCTCCAATTTTTTCAAGATCATCAAAAAATCCCGGCCACGACTTTGAAACACACTCTGCATGTTCTATATTCACCGGACCATCAGCTTTAATTGCAGCAACTGCACCGGCCATAGCAATGCGATGATCACCGTGAGAATGGACATTCCCCGATTTCACATTACCTCCGGTAATCCATAATTCATCCTCTTTCAATTCTATTTTAATTCCCAGTTTTTCAAATTCTTCCTGTAAGGTTTTTGCCCGGTTACTTTCCTTTATCAGTAGTCGCTTTGCACCTTTCAAGCGGGTAATTCCCCTGCAATTCGCCGCAAGACAAGCCAATGGAGGAGCAAGGTCTGGACAATCCGTAATATCCATTTCGAAAGCCTTAAGCTCAGCGGAAGACACCTTAACCGCATCTTCTCCCCTTTCCAGGCCCGCACCAGCCAATTCCAGCGCTTCCAGAATCTGTATATCTGCCTGAGCAGAAAACATATCAATTCCGGATACTTCTACTTCACCGCCAAGAGCACCCGCCACTAATAAAAAAGCTACCCCGCTCCAGTCTCCTTCCACATAATAATCACGGGGTTGATAAGCCTGGCGACCCTTCACTTCAAAAATCCGGTGATCAAAATGTTTTGCTCCTACCCCAAATTCACGCATAAGTTTGAGGGTCATATCTACATAGGGTGTGCTTTTTAAATGATCCGCTACAATCTCAGAATCCTCTTCTGCAAGCGGAAGACTCATCAACAAACCTGTAAGAAACTGTGAGCTTTGCGATCCGTCAACAAAAGTAAGACCTGCATGCATGGGACCTTTCACTTTCACAGGAAGAAAACCCTTATTCGAAGAGATTTCCACACCCAGTTCCCTGAGTGGTTCCTCAATCATAGAAAGAGGCCGGCTGCGCAAAGTGGCTGATCCGGTTAAATTAATTTCCTTATCAAATAAAGAAGCAACTGCCACAAACAACCGGATTGCCAGCCCGGACTCCCCGCAATCAAGGATTCCCTCCTGAGGACTCAGGCCTCCTTCAATACTAATCTGATCCGGTTTTATATCAGTCTTTGCACCCAGGGAGGCTGCAACATTCAAAGCAGCCCTGGCATCGTCACAGAAAGAAGGATTTCGCAGAATACTGGTTCCTTCTGCCAGTGAAGCCGCAACTATCGCTCTGATCATCATACTTTTGGATGGAGGAGCCTGTAACGATCCGGAAACCCTGAACGGATTTACGCTTATATTTTTGGTTTTTGAAGCCATTGCCATTTTAACTATTGGATAACATTTCATTTAAAAGTCAATCTGTTTCAGCCAGTCTGAAAAAAAGTTTTCCAGTTTTTCAGGGGTGGTTTCCCATTCAACCGCGTGGCCAATGGTGTCAATTAAAATAAAATGGATTTTCTCTCCCGATTTTTTTTTGTCTTTCTTCATTACGTCAATGATCTGATTTTTGTCCGGTTTTATTTTCCTTAACAGACCTGACGCCAGAATCAGAGATTTTGCCCTTTCTGATTCCACCGGATCAAGATTTGCTTCTCTCCCTGAAATATAGAGAGCTACCAGCATTCCATAAGCAACGGCCTCTCCATGTAATAAACCATGCACTTTTTCAATAGCATGTCCAAAGGTATGACCAAAATTCAGAATTCTTCTCAATCCTCCTTCAAATTCATCCTTTTCCACCACTTCTTTTTTGATATTGACTGACTGCCAGACCAGATCATGAACCACTTCCTCCTTTCTTTGGCGTATATCTTCCGTCTTGCTTGCAAATAACTCAAGGAGGGAGGCTTCACGGATTAAACCATATTTGATCACTTCTGCAAGCCCGGAAATGTATTCCCGTTCAGGTAAGGTTTTAAAAAGTTCATAATCACACAGCACAAAGGAAGGTTGATTGAAAACTCCAATCAGGTTTTTAAAATTCCCGAGATTTACACCGTTCTTACCACCCACACTTGCATCAACCTGTGAAAGCAGGGTTGTGGAAACAAAACCAAATTCAATTCCCCTCATAAAAGTAGAAGCTACAAAACCTGCAATATCACATATTACGCCCCCTCCTATTCCCAGAAGGAATGTGGAGCGATCAGCTCCGCATTTTACTAATTCCGTGTAAATAAATTCAACAGTTGCCAGTGTTTTAACCGACTCCCCCGGTTTAATTACAATTACAGGAAAAGCAGGAAAATCCGGTGCATACAGATCATAAACATTTTCGTCTGTCAGAATAATAACCTGATATTCAGGTAAATACTCACCCGTATTTCGCAAAGACCCGCCCACAACAACCCGGGACAAAGACTTTTTACCTTCCAATTCCAATTCCTGTATTTTGGGAGCAGGTTCCATAATAGATTCTTGTCTTTTAATCCTTCAGTTAAATCTCCTTATTCATTATTTTGGTCTGGGTATTGATAGACTCCTGATGTACAGCCTTCAATATGGTACCGATAAAATCTTCACTAAGTCCCAGCTTTTTACCCACCTCTTTTCTTTCCTCCAGTATTTCTGACCAGCGACTTGTCTGAAGGATGGTAACTTTATTTTTTTTCTTCAATTCCCCGATTTTTTCAACCACCTTCATTCTTTCCTTAAATATATGCAATACCTCATCATCAATCTGGTCAATTTTTGATCTGAGGATTTCCAGATCATGCATGAGTCCGTTGGTACCCACCTCAGATTTTCTCCAGATCAAAGAAGAAAGCAATTCTTCAAGTGCTTCAGGAGTTACCTGCTGGGCTTTATCGCTCAGGGCCTTATCCGGATCAATATGAGACTCTATAAATAAGCCATCAAATGTTAGGTCTGCAGCTTTCTGGCAGACACCAGCCAACAGGTCACGTCGACCACAGATATGGCTGGGATCAACAATAATGGGTAATTCCGGGAAACGTCTTTTCAATTCAATGGGAATGTCCCATTGAGGTTTGTTCCTGTAAGGAGAAGGTCCATAATGTGAAAAGCCCCTGTGGACAGCCATTAATTTTTTCATTCCTGCCTTATTCATTCTTTCCAGTGCACCCACCCATAAATCGATATCGGGGTTTACCGGATTTTTCACAAATACCGGAACATCCTTGCCTCCCAGGTAATCAGCCAGCTCCTGAACAGCAAAAGGATTGGCTGAAGTTCTTGCCCCAATCCATAAAATATCCACCCCATGATCCAGGGCTTCTTTAATATGATGAGGGTTTGCAACCTCTGTAGCAATGATAAGCCCGGTTTCCTCTTTTAATTTTTGCAACCAGGGCAATGCAACCACTCCCAGTCCTTCAAAACTACCCGGACGGGTGCGGGGTTTCCAGATACCGGCACGGTAAATCGGGATTCCCATTTTTGCAATTTTTCTTCCGGTTTCCAGAACCTGTTCCTCTGTTTCAGCGCTACACGGACCGGAAACAAACACCGGAGTTTCTAATTTCTTGCCATTTACAACTACTTCCTCAAGATCTAATTTTGCATTCATTTTTTTCAAATTATTAACTATGCTTTTTAATTCTGTTTTTTGCTTTCTCCAATAAATCAATTTTACTACACAATGATATCCTGATATAGGGTTTTCCCTGATTTCCAAAAATAGCACCGGGAGTAATAAAGACATGTGCTTTATTCAACAACTCGTCTACAAAGTCAATGGAACTTTTCTGATTCTCAGGCAAACGGGCCCATATAAACAAGCCCGATTGGTCTTTTTCATAAGAACAACCCAAAAGATCCAGAATTTCCCATGCCTTTTTCCTGCGTGATTCATACACCTTATTAATTTGTTTATACCAGTCGGGAGGATTGGATAAAGCTTGTACAGCACCCTTTTGAACTGATAAGAACATTCCTGATTGTATGTTACTCAGTACTTTCATTACAGATGTTATGTGCGATGGACTTCCTGTCATCATGCCAACCCTCCAGCCGGCCATATTATGTGATTTACTCAGGGAATTCAACTCCAGCACCACTTCTTTTGCATTTTCAACCTCCATAATACTGTAAGGATGGTCATTCAGGATAAAACTGTATGGGTTATCATGACAGATTAAAATATCATTTCTCTTTCCAAAGTCAACAATATCTTTAAACAGCTGAAGCGAAGGTCGGGTTCCCGTAGGCATATGAGGATAATTCACCCACATAATTTTCACTTTTGACAAATCACTTTTTTCAAGTTGCTCAAAATTTGGAAACCAGTTGTTCTCTTCATTTAATTCATAAGGTATGACAGATCCACCCACCAACTTTGTAACAGAAGTATAGGTTGGATAACCGGGATCCGGTACCAGAACTTCATCTCCCGGATCTAAAAAAGCCATTGAAATATGGAAAATACCTTCTTTGGATCCCATTAAAGGTAAAATCTCTGTTTCCGGATCAATAACTACATTATAATACCGCTTATACCAGTCTGCAAAAGCCTGCCTTAGCTCAGGAATACCTCTGTAGCTCTGGTAACCATGCCCATTTTGATTCCTCAACGCAGATTCTGTTGTTGCCAGTGTCTGATCAGAGGGGGGCAAATCCGGATTTCCAATGCCCAGATTCAGGACATCGGCACCTTCCTGGTTCATCTTTTCAATTTCTTTTAACTTTCGGGAAAAATAATACTCCTGAATATTTTCAAGTCTGGTTGCAGTTGTTATACTCATAATATTCTTTTCCCTTTTTTATATTCACCCAGGATTCCCAGCACTCCGGTAAACGGACGAATCGCATTTAATGACTGCCTGTATAACTCCTCATCTTCATACAACATATCCACATAGAAGTGATATTGCCATTCCTTACCTACAATTGGCATGGACTGGATTTTTGTAAGGTTCATTTCATAATAGGACAATATGGAAAGTATCTTTGAAAGGCTTCCTGCTTTGTGAGAAACAGAAAAGAAAATTGAAGTTTTGTTATTTTCCGGAGAACTCAACAGATCACCATTGTCTGACAAAATCAGAAAACGGGTATAATTTAATTTGTTGGTTTCAATGCTTCCTGCAAGGATTTCCAGATCATACTTTTCGGCTGCCACATCACTGGCAATCGCTCCAATTCCCTGTAATTCTTCAACCCGAATCTTCTGAGCACTCAAAGCGGTATCATTGCTTTCAATCAGTTTGATATGCGGATAATTTTCAAAATATGGCTGACATTGCAGGATCGCCATCGGATGTGAATAAACTTCTCTGATTTCATTGATATGTTGCCCGGGAAGAGCCACCAGATTTTGCTTAATTCTCAGGAATATCTCACCTATTATTTTTTTCCCCGACTCCATGATTAAAGTATAATTTGGCAAAATACTTCCGGCCACCGAATTCTCTATCGCCATAATCCCATAATCAGCCTGCCTGCTCTTTAGCGACTTAAAAAGATCTCTAAATGTTTCCCTGGGGACTATTTCAATATTCTCCGTTTCAAAATAATGCCTGGCGGCAATTTCATGAAATGCTCCGAATCCCCCCTGGATGGCAATTCTGTATTTTTTGGAGTTATTTTCCATAATAATTATCAATATTATAAAGCAAATCTTCGGTTATGCTACCCGTTTATAACTCAGGTTATATTTAAATTTTCGACAAAAAAAAAGTCCCATAACGGGACTTCTATCAAAATTATATAAAAATCCCTATCTGGTTATTTTACCAAAATAAAAATTGTTCATAAAATAATAGAAGAAATTCATTTTACCTTAAATTTGGCTACAAAGGTAATGTTTTATCAGTAACATGCAAAAGAATTTATTTTAAAGGACTACAAAATACATTCCGGTTGATTTCTGATAATCATAACCGTTCAGTCCATATTTGGAAAAGGCAGTTTTCTTTGGCATTTTTGCAAGGCATATTAAACGTCAGTAATAAAAACTATTTGACCCTCAAATTTTAGACAAACATGACCAAAAAGGAAAGATTTAAACAAATAATTACCTGGTTTAAAGAAAATGTTCCTATAGCTGAAACCGAACTAACTTACAAAGATCCTTTCAGTTTACTGGTTGCAGTAATTCTGTCAGCTCAATGTACCGACAAAAGAGTAAACCTGATCACTCCTCCATTACTTGAAAGGTTCCCGAATCCACAAGCCATGAAAAATGCCAGTCAGGAAGAAATTTTTGCTTATATTAAAAGTTGCTCTTATCCCAACAACAAGGCAAAACATATAAAAGCGATGGCTACCATGCTTGATGAAGTTTTTAATGGCATTGTACCCTCGGATATTCGGGAATTACAGAAGCTACCGGGGGTAGGAAGAAAAACAGCCAATGTGATTGCCTCTGTGGTATTTCAAAAACCTGCCATGGCAGTGGACACCCATGTTTTCAGGGTTTCAGAAAGACTTGGATTGACTACAGGAAGTAAAACACCTTTTGAAACAGAAATGGAACTGATAAAATACATCCCTGAAGAATTAATCCCTCTGGCTCATCACTGGCTGATCCTCCATGGGAGATATACCTGTCTGGCCCGAAAACCAAAATGCAGTGAATGCGGCTTAAAGCCTTGGTGCAAATATTATTACAAAAGAAAAATATCTTAGTGTAAATCAAATTATTATGGCCTTACTTTTTGTCATCCTGAAGCTTGCCTGCCAACCTTGCTCTGCCATAGTTATGCGAAGGTATTGCAGGCAGGAAAGCTTGATTCAGAAATCTTCCAATTGAAGCAGATTTCTCATCATCGTACCTCAGGTTCAAAATGACAACTCACTTCATTAAAAAATACGGAACAAAATCAAGGCATAAATATAAAACCGGGGAATACGTGCAAGTGCAAATTTCCAAAACATATCAAACGGAAATCCCAACATCCCGGCAATAATATTAAAAATGGAAAATGGAAGAGGAAAAAGCGCGGTAAAAATAATCAAGACTCCTCCCCACTGCCTGACTTTGTCAAAATGCCGGCTGAATTTATCTATAACAAATCTGTTAATAAAATTTATTCTCCTTAAGACACTTCCCATATAATAAGAAATAAAAGAGGCGAAATAGGAAATCAATGCAAGGAAAGTGACCATAAGGAAAGGGCGGGAAAATTTCTCAGCCCAGACAATAAAAAAATCCGGTGGGATTACTCCAAACCCAATTTCAGACAGGGTATAAAACACCAGCACCTTCCAATCCTCAATATTTTTAATGAAGTTGGCAAAAATATCTTCAGTGTGGACAATATGCTTCTCGGCAAACCATAGTAATGTAAGGATTACAATCAGGATTACAGAGCTCTTGGCACCTTTGGTATAAAGAAACCTGTAGAATCCCTTGCGCTTATAATAGGAATGGTATAAACCAAGCCAGCCCCTGGCCGTTCTTTGCTTTTGAATTGATTTCAATGATTTTTCCTCCCCAACTGACATATTTGTGTAAAATGCCTTTATCAGTTTATCAGACTTCCGAATTCTTCCTGTTTACAAAGTTATCTAAAATTTACTTCTTTTGTATCTTTATTATCTTTGATTTTTTTATTAACTATTTTCAAAATGGAAAATACAAGAATTTACCTCGATTATAATGCCACAACACCCATTCATCCGGAGGTTGCTGCAGTTATGAAGCCCTACATTCAGGACTATTATGGAAATCCTTCAAGTGCCCACTGGTTTGGTGTACAAACGAAAATGGCGGTGGAAAAAGCGAGAAAACAAATTGCCACATTCCTGAACTGTAGTATGGATGAGATCATATTTACAAGCGGAGGAACTGAATCCAACAATACCGCTCTGAAGGGGATTGCTGACGCCAATAAACACAAGGGGAATCATATCATAACATCGGAGATTGAACATCCGGCCATTCTGGAAGTTTGTAAATACCTGGAAAAAAAAGGTTTTTTGGTAAGCTATGTACCCGTTGATCAGAATGGGCTGGTCAGCGCTGAAGATGTCAAAAAGGCCATTACCAAAAAAACCATGCTCATCAGCATAATGCATGCAAACAATGAAGTGGGCACCATTCAGCCCATAAGGGAGATTGCAAAAATCGCCCGGCAAAACGGAATCTACATGCATACCGATGCAGCACAGTCATCAGGAAAAATCTCCGTTGATGTAAAGGAACTCGGCATTGATCTTCTTTCCCTGGCCGGTCATAAGCTCTATGCCCCAAAGGGAATTGGAGTATTATATTTAAAAAGAGGCACCAAAATAGAAAAGTTTATGCACGGAGCCGACCATGAAAGAAATCTCCGCGCCGGCACAGAGAATGTTCTGGAGATAATCGGACTTGGCAAGGCTTGTGAACTGGCCGGCCAAAACCTAGAAAATAATGCATCCATAATGCAGGAGCGAAGAGACAGCCTTTTTAACCAATTAAAAACAGAACTCAGAAATATACACCTCCTGGGGCACCCTGAGAAACGATTGCCCAATACCCTGAATATTGGATTTAAAGGTGTAGAAGCAAACATCATTATTTCAGAACTGGATTTTGTGGCTGCTTCGGCAGGGGCTGCCTGCCATGCTGACAAGATTGACCTGTCGCATGTGCTAAAAGCCATGAAAATTCCGGAAGAAATTGCCATGGGAGCCATACGTTTCTCAACCAGTCATTTCACCACAAAAGAAGAAATTGATACAGCAGCAAGGAAAATTATTGCTACGGTAAAATCCCTCCGGCAAAGTGAGGACACTCATGAATCTCAAATTGTAACAGAAAAAATTAAACTGACCCATTTTACACACGGACTGGGATGTGCCTGTAAAATTCAGCCTGAAATACTGGAAAAGGTACTTGAAAATATGCCTGTCTTTCCGGATAAAAATATTCTGATCGACCAACAGACGAATGATGATGCAGCGGTTTACCGCATCAATGAAGATCAGGCATTGCTTGGTACCCTCGATTTTTTTACACCCATAGTTGATGACCCCTACTACTTTGGTGCAATTGCCGCAGCCAATTCTTTAAGTGATATTTATGCAATGGGAGGAGCTCCTTTGTTTGCCATGAATATAGTAGGTTTCCCAACAAACAGACTTCCCCTGGAAACCCTGGAAAGAATTTTAAAAGGTGCATATGACAAAGCAAAAGAGGCCGGGATAGGAATACTGGGAGGCCATACCATTGATGATACCGAACCTAAATTTGGCATGGTTGTAGCGGGAATAGCCAATCCGGAAAAACTGTGGCGTAACTCCGGTGCCCAACCGGGAGATGACCTGATCCTTACAAAACCTATTGGAACAGGAATCATCTCAACAGCCATAAAAAAAGGGATCGTATCAAAACACATCATGGATTACACAATTCAACTTATGGCTCAACTGAATAAAATACCCGCCGGAATTGCGAAGAATTATCCTGTATCTGCCTGTACCGATATCACAGGTTTCGGCCTCCTCGGTCATCTGATGGAAATGACCCGCTCAAGTAAAACAGATGCCATTATTTATACCGAAAAGGTTCCTGTAATTGAAGAAACAAAACGTTTTGCTGAAAGTGAAATCATACCGGGTGGATCAAAAAGCAACCTTAAATATATTTCGGAGTATTTGAAGTTTGATAAAAATATCTCTTACATTACCCGGATTATCCTGGCGGATGCTCAGACTTCGGGAGGTTTATTAATTAGTGTACCCGAAAGATTTTCGAAAGCCTTAATAAATGATTTAAAAGTTGCCGGGATTACGGAAGCTGCCTTAATTGGAAAAATCAAAACAAAAGGCCAGGGTATTATTCATTTAGTTGAATAATTCAAGAAAATTTAATTGTTTTACAGAAAATCAAACAGTAACAAAATTCCAAAAAAAACGTAAGAACAAATAATCTACAGACAAACTGAAGTCGGGTTATTTATGTCTGAAATTCAGAAAACTAAAAAAAGAAGCAAATTCCACAAAACGGCAATGAGGAAAGCTGTACATATGAGTATCAATAAAACCATAACAAATATTCTGGATGTATCGAATGACATTTGTTTGCTTGTGGATAACAGAGACCAGGTTGTTTTCGCAAATAAAAAGGCGGTTGCTGTTCTGGGAGTTCAAAAAAAGAAATTGTTAGGCAGTAAAATACATTCTATTTTACATTTAAAGGATGATATCTTAAACGAATATCCGAAAAACCGTGCCGGATCAAATCATTCCCCTTTCATTCATAAAATAAAAACAAGGAGAGGAAAAGAACTTACTTTAGAAACAAAAATAAGCTTTCCGGTAGAATCTAACCGGGAAATCAGACTCTTCAGCTCAAAGGTAAATGAACAATCAAAAGGTAATTCAGATAAATCTTACAGTAATACTTACTATAAAGAATTTATTAACATGTTGCCGGAAATGGTATGTGAAGCTGATCTGAGAGGGAATATTAAACTCGCAAATAAATTTGCATATAAGGTATTCGGTTATAATGAAGAAGATCTGACAAACGGATTGATGCTTTCAGATATATTTTATCCGGGTGAATTTAAAAAAGCAAAAGCTTATTTTTTCCAAAAGTTCTACGGAGTTGATACATCTCCCCAGGAATACCTGGCACGAAAAAAAGACGGAACTTCTTTTCCTGTACTGGCAGACTTCCGGATCATTTATAAAGATTCCAAACCCGCCGGGATCAGAGGCCTTATGATTGACATCTCCACAAGGAAGAAAAATGAAATGGAACTGGCGAAGGAAAAGGCCTATCTTGAAGATCTGGTTGAAAGTGCCCCGGAAGCCATCATTCAAACTGAAAATAACAAAATAAAAAGAATAAATGGTGAATTCACCAAACTTTTCGGATATGAGCAATCAGAAGTTATCGGAAAAGATATTGATCATTTGATTACAAAAGACAACTACAAAGAAGCCATTTCATTAACAAAGCTGATTCACAAGGGGAAAAAAATTTTTACAGAAGGGATCCGCTACCATAAAAACGGAACACCCGTTCATGTTTCTATTTTAGGAACACCCATTATTCTAAATGGTAAAAAAATTGGGACTTATGGCATCTACAGGGACATCAGTATCCGGAAAAAATCGGAAAAAGTTCAAAAACTCATTCATAATATTTCCACCTCGATTTTAACTTCATCAAACCTTGAGAATCTAATACATTCAATAAAAAAAGAATTAAGTCTCATACTTGATACTACAAATTTATTCATCGCTTTCTATAATAAAAAAGATCATACGCTTTCTTTTCCGTTTTTTGAAGATCAGAATGATAAATTTGAAACTGTTAGTGCGACAAAAACCATCACTGGTTATGTAATTGAAACAAGCAAGCCTGTTCTGCTAAAAGAAAAGGATATTGAAAAGCTGGAAGATGAAGGGAAAATTGATTTAGTTGGAACACCTTCCAAACTCTGGCTTGGGGTACCTCTTGTAGCTGACAATGAAGTTTTTGGAATAATCAGTCTGCAGAGTTATGAAGATGAAGATTTATATGACGAGGAAGATCTGAATGTTCTGGTCTTTATATCCAATCAGATAAGTCTGGCAATTAAAAAAATAAGGTCTGAAGACAATCTTAAAATTGCAAAATTCAAGGCAGAGCAGGCAGGCATTGCTAAGGAACAGTTTTTATCCACGATGAGTCATGAAATAAGAACACCTTTAAATGCGGTTATCGGCATGTCTCAGTTATTATTAAATAAAAATCCACGGGAAGACCAGCTGGAATTCCTGGAAGCCCTTAAGTTTTCAGGAGAAAACTTACTTTCACTGATCAATGAGATTCTGGATTACAGCAAAATAGAATCCCAAAAGGTTGTCCTTGAACAAATTGAGATTAATCCGGAAAGACTGGTAAGTGATATTTTCAGGATACTTAAGGTAAATGCTGATCAACGAAATAACAAACTGGTTCTTAAGGTTGAAAAAAATGTTCCGGAGTGCATCATAGGAGATAAAATGAGGTTAAACCAGATCATAACAAATCTGGTTGGAAATGCCATTAAATTCACCGATGACGGAGAGATTAAAATAGACATTAAACTCGAATCGGAAACTGAGACCAATTACGTCTTGAAATTTGCTGTTACCGATACCGGAATAGGTATTGAGAAAAGCAAGCTGGATTATATTTTCGAAAGTTTCACACAGGAGAAATCGGATATAACCCGCCTTTTTGGGGGTACCGGGCTGGGCCTTACCATTACCAAAAAGTTAATTAACCTGCAAAAGGGTGATATCTTCGTTGAAAGTACCCCCGGAGAAGGAAGTTGTTTCTGGTTCCGCCTCCCATTCCTGAAATGTGATTCAAAGAAGTTCAGGGAATCGGACAATGACCCAGAAGTTTTTGAAGCTTTCTCCGGAGTTAAAGTGCTCGTTGTTGAAGACAACCCCATCAACAGACTGGTGGCCAGGAAGTTTCTTGAAGAGTGGAATGTTGAAGTTCTGGAAGCAGAAGATGGGAAAATAGGAGTGGAAAAAGTTCAACAAAATGATATTGATCTGATATTGATGGATCTTCAGATGCCGGTAATGAACGGATATGATGCTACAAAGAAGATCAAATCAATGGAGAATGGTAAATATAAAAACCTGCCTGTTATTGCACTTACCGCTTCCATCCTGTCAGGTATTCAGGACGATATCGACCAGGCAGGCCTGGATGGTTTTTTAATCAAACCATTTAAAGCCCCGGAGCTGTACAAGCTGATTAAGAATCATGTAAACAAAGATTAGTTAAGTTGTACTTCATTATTTAACCTTTCTTTCCGGTTAAAATACAATACCCCATATAAACATGGTCTCAAGAAACATTCTGGACCCATCTTTGACTGTTTAATCTTTTTGAATACCTTAGCTGTATTCAAAAATCAAAATTTATTCGAAATGCAAAGATGGTCACTTAAAAATAAAAATGCACTAATAACCGGTGGCTCTAAAGGAATCGGATTGGGAATAGTTAAAGAATTTCTGGAACTGGGTGCGAATGTAATTGTTGCAGCACGTGATGAAAAAGAACTTGAATCAATGGTAACAGAGTTCTCCTCTTTTAAAAACCAGTTGCATACGCAAAAAACGGATGTAACTAAAGATAATGACCTGAAAAACCTTATCCGGTTTACTTCTGAAAAGTGGGACAGGCTTGATATTCTGGTCAATAATGTGGGGACAAATGTTCGCAAACGGTTCACGGAATTCACTGAGGAAGAGTACAACAGAATACTTTCAACCAATTTAAAACCGTTTTATGAATTATCCAGGCTGGCTTTTCCTTTGCTAAAAAAATCAGAACAGGGAAATGTTATCAATATTTCCTCCGTTGCGGGATTAACCCATTTAAGGACCGGAGTGCTGTACGGAATGACAAAAGCAGCCATCATTCAGTTTACAAAAAACCTTGCGGTTGAATGGGCAGAATACGGCATCCGTGTAAATGCCATTGCACCCTGGTATATTAACACTCCACTTGCAAAACAGGTACTGGAAAATGCTGAGTACAGGAAAGAAGTTCTTTCCCGCACGCCCATGGGTAAAGTCGGAGAACCTGAAGATGTTGCTGCCGCCGTTGCATTCCTTTGCATGCCGGCAGCTGCTTATATCACCGGGCAATGCCTGGCTGTTGACGGAGGTTTTACCATTTATGGATTTTAAAGGAATCAGTGGAAACAGGAATTGTTAATGCCTACAATTTTTCTGTAGATAATCAAGGGCCTTTTTCCTGCCTTGGGCAATGCATGACTCAGATTGTAAATTTTCGAGAGTTATGGTACTTATAATCCTGTTTAGAAATGTAATACATCCTGGTCGCAATCAGAACAAACTGTTGACTCCGGGGTTGGAGAAGGTAATCCCGGTACCATCCGGGGTGGACAATACCTACCACACACCACAACCCCGGAGGTGGTTGAAAAACTGCTTCAACCCTACACGGATTGTTACTATGTTTTGTATTTATTAGCCACAGATGAAACTGTGGTTACCGGATTGAACCCTCTCCGGGGTTCTGACACCGGTAAGTGTTGACCCTCCCGTATTGTTTTGCATAATTTTATGCCTTTTTTTATGTAATGCAGAGATATTATCTTACCCCGGAGGGGTAAAAGAAGGTAACCCCGGTACTATCCGGGGTGGAGAACACACACCATAACCAGCAACCCCGGAGGTGGTTGAAAAACTGCTTCAACCCTACACGGGTTGTTACTATATTTTGTATTGAATAGCCACAGATGAAACTGTGGTTACCGGATTGAACCCTCTCCGGGGTTCTTTAATAAAAAATACCTCCACCAATGCAACGTTCACATATTAATACAAACAGTCTTCCATAAATATTATGCCATATGGCACAAATACAGGGGTCGTTATTTTTCTTTTATAGCACCTTACTATCGTTTGATCCGCCTGGGATCAAACACTTATGTATTTCCGTCTGTCTTATATAATTCATATCCCAAAATGAATATTTCCAAGAGTTAAACCACCGATAATTAATAGCTAACTTACCGGCACAAAACAGGGAAGGTTTTACAATTTATGGATTTTGATATCAGGATCCATTCTAAAAGCCGCAATATTTCTGTAGATAATCAAGGGCCTTCTTCTCTCCCATTTTGAAAGCTTTGTCAAAATCATAACAGGCTTTTTTGTTCTTTTTCTCTTTTAGACGGACGATTCCCCTGGAAATATAAACTTCAGGATTATCTGGATTCAGGTCCAGAGCCATGGAATAATCGTTTGCTGCATATTCCCATGTATGAAGTTTAGTATATGTATCACCCCTGGCAATAAAATAAATATCCTTCGTCTGATCCTTCTTCAACACCTGGTTAAAATATTTTACCGCATTGTAATAATCACCCGATTCATAACTGATCTTTCCTCCAAGATATAACGCCTTTTCATCCTCTTTAAAATATCCAAGATAGGTATTTACATCTCTCATGGCATATCTGTAATCATGCATATTCAGTAACAGGCCAGCCCTTTTCAGGTATAGTTCAAACTCTTCCGGAGAGGTTTTTATCATTTCAGCATAATCATTTAAAGCATCCTCATCGCGTTTCATTTTTAAATACAAGGCTATTCTTTCCTCGCGATAAGTATTTTCAGAAGGTGCTTTGGAAACCGCAAGATTCAGATCTGCCAGTGATTTATTATACATTCCGAGTTGAGCATAAGCTTTCGATCTCAGAAAATACAAAGATGCATCATCATCCTTTTGATTTAACAGAATATTTAGTTTCTCAATGGCTTCATTTGGTTTCTCCTGCCGGATCAGAAATTCGGCCTCTGCTTTTTCATTTTCGTAAGGCTTATACCAGTCTTTTTTCCAAAAACTTCGCCAAGCCCTCGTATTCTCTATCTTTCGAAAAGATGGATCCAGTAAAATTTCCTTTTTCGTTAGCTTATAAGGTGAATTAAGATGATCAGCCAAAGCTTCCAGTGCATTTTGGGCCTCTCCTTTTTCTGCAAAGCATTTTGAAATCCAAAAGCTGGAGTAATTGTTCTTTTTCGAATTTGCAGATCTGAAATCAGAAAGTGCTTCATCATAATTGCCCATACAGAAAAAAGCTTCCCCTCTTTTTTGTAAAGCGTCAATATTCTCCGGAGAAGTTTTCAGAACCCCCGTAAAAGACTGTACAGCTTGCGGAAAATCTCTTTGCTGAAATGAGGCCATACCTTTCAGATACAGGCTTTCCTGGGCTTCTGTCTGATGAAGCAAAAATAAAGCAAAAACGAAAACGAAAACCAATCTTAATCTCATGAATTTTAATTAATTCCTGTATTATTCATTTGACACTTTTGAACCTTTCTCTGTGATAACATGAATGAAACCTGAAATATTTCTTACCTCCAGGCCACTTAGCCTTTTCTCATAAATATCACAAATGTAATAATAGACTCCGGGCGCTACAATTTTGTTTTTTCCTTTATACATTCCATTCCAGTTAATATATGGATCATCCGTTTCGTAAACCAGCACCCCGGACCGGCTGTAAATTTTCATATCCACTTTTTCAATAAACGGACTTGTTCTGGATATTAAAACATCATTTATATTATCTCCGTTTGGAGTAAATACATTCGGTAACTCAAAATAAACACAACTATCCACACACATAACCGGACTCGATAATTCACTTTCATTTCCCAACAGATCAACCGCCTTCACAGCATAACAGCCAGCCAGTGAATTTGCTATAAAATGTTTATAAGTGGTATCCTCGGGAGAATCCGGTTCAGCAATCAGGCTTAATTCTTCATCCAGCCCGGCTTTAAAATACAATTTATAAGATGCTACATCATCGGCACAGGAATTATTGGGGTTTGTCCAGACCACATAATTATATAGGCTGTCGCACAAGGATGCCACACTTAGCACCGGTGGGCAGGGCGGTTCATTATCCACAGGAATTCCACATACCTCATGAGAATAATTCAGAAGCGGTGATGGCAGACTGGGCCGGTTATACGAACCAATGGATTTTATTTTATAACAATATTCTTTAGCGTTTTCCAGTCCGGTATCAATATAAACAGTATCATTGGTAAAACCTATGGAGTCAAATTCCATGGTAGTTTTATTCTGCCTGTAAACCACATAAACTGTATTGATCCATGGCACATTTTTCCGGCATCGGATTTCAATCTGCCGGTCTCTTGGTACAATCTTTAGAAAGATGGTAGACGCTTCACCAGGTGAACCGATCAGGAACCTGTTTCCGGGCTCATCATTATACAACTCAATCCTGTACGTATAGGGAAAGTCTAAAGTATTGATAAGTGTATCAATAAATGAGGTATCATTCAGATCTGCAGTTTTAAAAGACAGAATCTGAGAATAGTTTAAACCCCAGAGATCAGGAGATCTGTAGATTACGTATTCATATGGTCCGTTGGCAGGAATGGTATCCAACCTTTTTGGTTTTGCCCATGCAACATAAACCGAACCATTTTCAGTATCCGTATTCCGGACAGATACATTTGTTAAAATCGGTATTCCGTTAATCAGAATGCTACAAACTTCTTCAGAGGCAACACTCTCGCTTCCATCAGGATAAACAGCCACCACCATATAACAATAATCGGTTCCCTGCATCAAACCACCACCATTATTATCATCAATATAAATTGTATCTGCCGGACCGGAGGTCTCTCCTATCTGAACGTATCCTGTTTCTGATGGAATTCCACTTTCACAGCTGTCCGGCACAAAACCTGTGTAACCGATTCTCCTGTAAACCCTGTACTTCTCGATGATAGAACAAGTATCTTTTGACCAGCTAAGCCTGATCAGATGACTGGAAGGATCCGCATTAAGATTTCTTATCGGTGGGCCTAAAACTTTGATATTAAAATTACTGATAGCAACGAGAGAAAGATCAGGATTATTGTCTTCCGCTTTAATAATGGCGGTGTAAGGTTGCTGCCTGGCGTGAGTACAAACTGTTTTCCATCTGAACACTGAAGTTACTTTCCCCGGTTCAGAAAATACCGTTTGAAATTCAGCAGGACTATTTTCCTGATAAAAAACACCACCGGTAACCAGATGGCGAATGGAATCACCATCTTCATCCGTACTTGTAATGGTGTAAACTATAGTATCTCCTGCAACCACACAAAAATCTCTTAAAGGCTGTGTAACCGGAGGATTATTATCTGTGTTATGAACATCTATTTGCAGATCCCTTACTACATTCCCGATCTTCACACCATCCCTGTACTCTTCGATATTCATAGCAACATTATATTTCCCTGTGTCAACAGGGGTATTCCATACAAGATCTCCACTAACCGGATCAACGTAAAGTGTATCACTTGCCGGGGGAAAAGTATAATTCTCAATTGGAATACCATCTTCTCTGGTACAAACGGCAAGGCTGTAGGCAAGACTGTCACCATCCTCATCATAAGCTGCAGGATTATGGATAAACAATTTTCCACGGGCAGCCTTATCGTAAGGAGGATTTAAAAGAAGTGGAGTACTGTTACCCCCCAGCCCGGAGTTAACCATTAGAGTTGTCTGAATGGAAAAAACCACATTTACCGAGTTAGGAATGTTCAAAATACCATAGTTTCTGTTTGGATCCTGTACGGTAATCCGGTAAACCCCGGGCCCGGGATAAGTATGCCGGATGATATAGCGGTTTCGCCGGTAAAAATTCGGCAGGGAGATCTTCTCAACCCTTGGAGCAATGGAGGTCGTACCATCTCCCCAGTCCACCGGAAGCTGATTCCTGTCAGCTGCACTCAGAGTATAGGTATAAGTCCAGATGGTTATTTCAAAAGTCAGATCGGAAATTTGCTTATAGGTAATTTCCCCGGCCCGGTTATGTGTAGCATAAGCATCCCTGCTAAATAAGCCCAGACCTATTAATATTATAATTAATGCTTTGTTAAAATATCTCCCTTTCATCAATACTTCAGTAATTACAACCTGTAAAATTAATCATTGCTTAGGTCAAAGACAATTTTTTCTTTACCCTGCTTTAAACTATACGCTTTTTCGATCTTTCCAAACTTAAACATAAACAGATTCTTCTGATCATCAAACATATCCATCATAAGTTTATCTTCCACTTCAACTCTTTTTGTATCCGGCGGGCAGGGATAAGAGTAAAAAATCCAGATAGATTTATCCCTGATCTCTGCGTTTTTAAGGTTCCCTGCCAGTAATTTTCCATCTGCTATTATTTTAAAATGATCCGATATATATTTTGAAAAGTACATTTCCTTGTCTTTTCTTTCATCCGGTTGCGTTAGTTTCAAATATACCCCATAATTCTTTTGTATGATGGTTTCGAAATCATCCCAAAAAATTTTAAAGTACACATCAAAAGCCTTTTTATCCTGAACATATTCCATATTTGTAACCGAAATATGAATGGGATGAAAGCCGGCCATCATAAATAATACCGTAAGAATCTTACCACTTAACACTTCATTAATTTTTCAAACTGTTTCTGCAAATTATAAATAAAATTTTTATTCCTTTGAAAAAAATTTCTGAATGAATATTTTCCAGCTCTATTTAAATCTTGGTTTTCATCATATTGCTGATCTGAAAGCTTACGATCATATATTATTTATCATATCCCTTTGTGCTGTTTACAGCTTTTCTGAATGGAAAAAAGTACTGATTCTGGTCACCGCTTTTACCATCGGGCATTCCCTTACCCTTGCTCTTGCTACCTTAAATGTATTAAAGGTAAACGTTGACTGGATCGAATTTCTTATTCCGCTTACCATCTTTTTAACTGCATTTGCTAATGTACTACAAAAATCGGGCAAAGTTTCTTCAGGAAGACATCTTTTTAAATATTTTACGGCTATGTTTTTTGGATTGATCCACGGACTTGGGTTCTCAAGCTATTTGAAAAGCCTTCTGGGCCAGGAAGATAACATCATCACACCACTATTTGCTTTTAATATCGGAATTGAATTCGGACAAATTATTATTGTTGCCATCATAATGATCTCAACCTGGATTCTTGTGGATATTTTCCATTACAAGAAACGTGATTGGGTCCTGATACTTTCCGGAGCCGGACTGGGAATATCCCTTGTATTAATGATTGACCGGTTTCCCGGGTTCTAATTATGATCCATGGATAAAGGATTACTCTTTATCCGAGTTTATCACTCTTAATGCCTCAATGGCCAGCCGGTATGAGTCCATTCCAAAGCCCATTATACTTCCCTTACAGGCATTGGCTATAAAAGAAATATGCCGGAATTCCTCCCTGGAAAGAATATTGGTTATATGGACCTCAACAGCCGGCACTTTGACTGACCTGACAGCATCCGCAATGGCAACAGAAGTATGGGTGTATGCACCTGCATTGATCACAATTCCATCATATGTAAACCCAACTTCCTGAATCTTATCTATGAGCAACCCTTCCACATTGGACTGAAAATAATCAATTTCGTAATCTGAAAAAAGATCTTTCAATATCTTCAGGTATTCCTCAAATGACATGGAACCGTATTTGCCCGGTTCTCTTTTACCCAACAAATTCAGGTTCGGCCCGTTTATTATTTGTATCTTCATCACGTAAAAAACTTTTATTAAAGGAAACAAAAATACTTGAAAAATTGCAATTTTGCCGATTAAATAACTTGTTATAAAACATGCAAAAGACCTGGACTTTCCATACAAAAGGTTTCAAAGCATTTCTGAGCATAGAAAAATCCCTTTCTGTGAATTCTGTTGAGGCTTATATACATGATGTGAAAAAATTGCTGCAGTATTTTGAAATCTCAGGAATTACCTCCAGACCTGACCAGGTTTCACAGAGTGAATTGCGTGCATTTATAAAGTGGATTAATGAACTGGGTGTCAGTGCCAGAACGCAGGCCAGAATCATTTCCGGACTTAAATCATTTTTCAAATATCTGTTAATGGATGATTTCATACAAAAAGATCCTGCCCGCTTACTCGAAGCACCAAAGCTTGGAAGAAAATTACCGGAGGTTCTTTCCCTGAGTGAAATCAATGCTATAGTTTCAGCCATTGATTTAAGTAAACCCGGGGGGCAAAGAAATAAGGCAGTAATTGAAACGTTATATGGTTGCGGTCTCCGTGTTTCTGAGCTGGTGAACCTGAAAATTTCAAATTTATACCTGAAACTGGGATTTATTAAAGTTACAGGAAAAGGCAATAAAGAAAGGCTGGTTCCCATTGGAGATACCGCTGTTAAAGAAATAAACTCCTGGTTTATTGACCGTAACCAGCTAAAGAAAATAGAAAAAGAAGCTGAAAACATTGTTTTTCTAACACGGAACGGAAGAAAAATATCCAGAGTCATGATCTTTATGATCATCAAAGATCTGGCCGAAAAATGTGGTATAGAGAAAAACATCAGTCCGCATACTTTCCGGCATTCTTTTGCCAGCCATTTGGTGGATGCCGGCGCTGATCTCAGAGCAGTTCAGGAAATGCTGGGTCATGAATCCATTACCACCACCGAAATCTACACCCACCTGGACAGGGATTATCTGAGAAGCGCGATCATTGAATTCCATCCACGGTCCTAAAAAGGGATTTCAGGGGTATCTTTGTTTACAACTTTGTCATCTTACCGGTACTTCTTCCCTCCCGGGTCTCAAGCTTATAAAAATATATCCCCGCGGATAGTTCAGTTCCACTGATTTCGATAATATGCTTACCTGCTGACCTGCCTTCCTCAGCCCATGATAAAACCAAACTTCCTATACTGTTATAGATATCTAGTTGCACATCAGATTTTTGACGGAGGGTGTAAGAAAACCTTACAGTTTCCCTGAATGGATTCGGATAACAGTTGATAACCGGAGTTGCTTTATTCTCAATTATGCCAGAGGCTGATTCCTCCAGCTTTGCCAAAAATAAATCATATCCACCTACAGGTGAAAAAGACTCTCCCCCAATCATCAGTTCTTCCACAAAATCTCCTGCTAAATAAATACTTCCATCCAAATCCGATCTACAATCCCTGATGCTCAGGGATCCCGTTCCTTCCACCTGATAAATCCATTCCATACTGCCGGATGTATCCATGCGAACTACAAAACCATCACTATACCCTTCTGAATTAAAAGTCTTTAGTCCAAAGTCAACAGACTGCTCAAATATTCCCGCGAGATATATTTCATTATCAGAATTTATATCCATGCTCATGGTTTCATCGCTCCCGGAACCACCGTAGGATGCTGACCAGAGAAAACCGGAATTTGGTTTATATTTTGCCAGGAAAATATCATAAAGGCCCTTTGAGTAATGCTTATCCGTTCCTATTGTAATATTATCCATATACCAGCCCGAAATGTATATATTGGATGAACTATCAATTGCCATCCCCTGGATTGCCTCATTACCAGGCCCCCCGGCAGAGACTACTTCCAGTACAGCCCCGTCAGAGGAATATCTGGCAATATACAGATCAGCATACCCTGTTGAAGAAACAGTAATGGTATCAAAACTTGCCAGATCATTAAAATATCCACTTACCACAATATCTCCGGATTTTGTAATCCCAACATTTTCACCCCCGTCCCAGTTGGAACCTCCACCACTTGTTGCCCATTGACAAATCCCCTCACCATTATATTTTGCTACAAACATGTCAGAAAAACCCACATAAGGAACTGTAAAGCTCCCAAATTCTGCAACGTAATTAATATCACCTGAAATTACAATATTCCCTGAATCGTCAGCAGCAATTGATTTTCCTCTGTCCTCATTTACCCCTCCTGCACTTTCTGCCCATAAAAAATCACCATTAAGCTTATATTTTACAATAAACACATCCATCGTCCCGGCAGAATTTAATAAAGTATCTCCGATAGAAATCTGGTCTCTGAAAGTTCCAACTACATATACATTATTATGATCTATACATATGTCATTTCCACTGTCCTCCCAGGCTCCTGCTCCATATCTCAACCAGTTTAAGGAACCATCCGGTTTAATACTCCCCACAAACATATCTTCCCTGCCCAAAGAAATAACAGTTTCACCAAAAAGCATTGAAGTATCCTGAAATGACCCGGTTATGTATATATTTCCGGAATCATCAAGATCAATAGCATGAATGGATTCGTTATGCATTCTTCCGCTGGTTTTTGTCCAATGACCGGAAGACTGACTCAAAGAGTTAAGTGAGAAGCATATTAATAAAATGAAACCGGATGCAAAGATTTTAGTCTTCATAGTAAAAAGTTTACTCAGTGAAACAAAATTTTAGAATGCAATAGTGAGATCAAAAAAGGAAAATCTATATCTTTTTGAATTCAGTCAAAAAAGTTACAAAAAAAAATGGAAACTACCAAATCTGTTAATATTTTCACAAATCAATATCTATGGTTTTCACAAATCGAAAATTTATTACTACTTTTGGGGTCATTTTTGAAAAGTAATTTAATAAATTAAAGATTATGTCAGAAGTAAAAAGAGTTTACACATTTGGAAATAAAAAAGCAGAAGGTAATTCGGGTATGAAGAATCTGCTGGGCGGGAAAGGTGCGAATCTCGCAGAAATGAATCTTATTGGTGTTCCGGTACCTCCGGGATTCACCATCACTACGGATGTTTGTACAGAATACAATGAGTTGGGAAGAGATAAAGTGGTTGAGCTTTTAAAAGAAGATGTTGAGCAGGCGGTTAAGCATGTGGAAAATATAATGGGAATGGAATTCGGCAGTAAAGACAATCCGCTGCTTGTTTCGGTTCGTTCAGGTGCCAGGGCTTCCATGCCGGGAATGATGGACACTGTACTGAACCTGGGGATGAATGAGGATGCAGTTACCGGACTAATTGCAAAAACAGGGAATGAAAGATTTGTCTGGGACTCTTACCGCCGTTTTGTTCAGATGTACGGGGATGTGGTTTTAGGAATGAAACCGACCACTAAAGAAGATATTGATCCTTTTGAAGAGATCATTGAGAAGATGAAGGAAGAAAAAGGGGTTGAACTGGATACTGACCTTACCGTAAATGATCTGAAAGAACTGGTTGAAAGGTTTAAAAAAGCGGTAAAAGATAAAACAGGACATGATTTCCCAACCGACCCATGGGATCAGCTTTGGGGATCTGTTATGGCCGTTTTTGACAGCTGGAATAATGACCGTGCCATCTATTATCGTAAACTGAATAAGATTCCGGATGAATGGGGTACTGCAGTGAATGTTCAGGCTATGGTATTTGGCAACATGGGTGAAACTTCTGCAACAGGGGTAGCTTTCACCAGAGATGCCGGTACAGGAGAGAATATTTTTAACGGTGAATACCTTATCAACGCTCAGGGTGAAGATGTGGTAGCAGGAATCCGTACTCCTCAGCAGATTACTAAAGAGGGCTCTCTACGCTGGGCTAAGTTAGCAAATGTTACAGAGGAGGACCGGGCGAAAAACTATCCTTCACTGGAAGAGACCATGCCCTCACTTTATCAGGAGCTTTTTGATATCCAGACAAAACTGGAAAACCATTATAAGGATATGCAGGATCTTGAATTTACGATTCAGGAAGGCAAATTATGGCTGCTCCAAACCCGTAACGGTAAACGTACAGGAGCTGCAATGATCAAGATCTCAATGGATCTTTTGCGTGAAGGTAAAATTGATGAGAAAACAGCCATCATGAGAAATGAGCCCGAAAAACTGGACGAACTTCTCCACCCTGTTTTTGATGCGAATGCAATTAAAAATGCCAATGTTGTGGCGAATGGCTTACCGGCATCACCAGGTGCGGCAACAGGCCAGATCGTTTTCTTTGCTGATGAAGCAGAAAAATGGGCCGAAGAAGGAAAAGAAGTTGTACTTATAAGAATTGAAACTTCTCCTGAAGACCTGGCAGGAATGCATGTTTCCAATGGCATCCTTACTGCACGTGGAGGAATGACCTCACATGCTGCTGTTGTTGCCAGAGGGATGGGAAAATGCTGTGTTTCAGGTGCAGGCAGTGCAATTATTGACTATAAAACCCGTACGTTAACAGCCGGTGGTAAAGTATTTAAGGAAGGTGACTGGATTTCACTAAACGGGACCACCGGTGATGTTTATGAAGGAAAAATTGACACCATTGATCCTGAATTAAGCGGGGACTTTGGTGAGGTGCTGGCACTTGCTGACAAATATTCAAAAATGCTGGTAAGAACAAATGCGGATACTCCCCATGATTCAACAGTAGCCCGGAACTTTGGAGCAAAAGGTATTGGCCTTTGCAGAACCGAACATATGTTTTTCGAAGGTGAAAGAATTGTTGCCATGCGGGAAATGATCCTTGCCGATGATGAAGAAGGAAGAAGAGAGGCTCTAAAAAAACTGCTCCCTATTCAAAGGTCTGACTTTGAAGGTATATTTGAGGCTATGCACGATCTTCCGGTAACTATCAGACTTCTGGACCCGCCTTTGCATGAATTCATTCCTCATGAGGAAGCAAACCAGAAAGAAATGGCTGATGAAATGGGAATTAGCATAGAAGCAATTAAGGCAAAAGTAGAATCCCTGCACGAATTTAACCCCATGTTGGGACACCGGGGCTGCCGTCTGGGTAACACTTATCCCGAGATTACAGAAATGCAGGCCCGTGCAATTATTGAAGCCGCCATGAATCTTAAGGAGAAAGGGATCACTGCTCTTCCTGAAATTATGGTTCCTCTGATTGGTACTCTTGAGGAATTTAAACTTCAGGAAAAAATAATCAGGGAAACTGCCGAAGCCGTATTTAATGAAAGAGGCGATAAGATCAATTACATGGTAGGTACCATGATTGAGATACCCAGAGCAGCCCTTACAGCTGATAAGATTGCCGCTGCTGCTGAATTCTTTTCATTTGGAACCAATGACCTGACACAAATGGGCTTTGGATATTCCAGGGATGATGCAGGAAAATTCCTTCCAATCTATATTGAGAAAGGCATCCTGAAAAATGATCCTTTCCAGGTACTTGACAGAGAAGGTATTGGCCAATTGGTTGAAATGGGAACGAAAAAAGGAAGAAGTACCCGTCCGGAATTGAAAGTAGGTATTTGTGGCGAACATGGTGGTGAACCCAGTTCAGTTGAGTTCTGCCACATGGTAGGCATGAATTATGTAAGCTGCTCACCTTTCAGGGTACCCATTGCACGTCTGGCAGCAGCACAGGCAAATATTGTTAACGGTTAATCCAGCATAATAATTTCCAAAAAGGCAGTGGCTTTTTAAAGTCACTGCCTTTTCTTGTCCAATACAAGGATACCCGTAAATAACTGGTAATAAGAATATTTGTTCAGACTTCCTGCTTGTAGAAAGTTCCAAAAATGGGATATTAAAAAAAAATATTATTTTTGTACAAATAAATATTTAAATATATGCAGATATTTATACGTATTCTGTTAATTCTCCTGGCCTATCTAATCGGGTCTATTCCCACTTCGGTTTGGGTGGGGAAAAGGTTTTTCGGGAAAGATGTAAGGGAATACGGCAGTGGAAATGCCGGAGCCACAAACACCATTCGTGTGCTGGGTTGGAAAGCAGGCATACCGGTCCTGGTATTTGACTTATTTAAGGGCTGGCTGGTGGTACAACTTGCATACTTAACCAACTTTTATATTCCGAAATCAGATGATTTTATAACCTACCAGCTGATATTGGGAGGAGCTGCCATTCTGGGTCATATATTCCCGATATATGTTGGTTTCAAAGGAGGAAAAGGTGTCGCTACATTATTCGGTATCATACTTGCCTTATACCCGGTTCCCACACTCATCTGTATAGGCATCTTTCTAACTATTGTATTCCTGACCAAATATGTTTCTCTTGGCTCCATAATTGCAGGATTTGCTTTTCCCTTTGTGGTTATTCTGATTTTTCATACAACCACTCCTTCAATGATCTTTTTCTCATTGATCGTTGCCGTTCTTCTGTTATTTACACATCAAAAAAATATTGAAAGATTATTGAGAAATGAAGAATCAAAAGCAACCTTTCTTGCACCGGTAAGCAAACAATCACCAGACAGACAATAGTTAATATTTCTTTTCTTTGGAATTTGAAAGAACCTGACTAATTCAGATTTAGATCCAGGCGGGTATGTAATTCCTCAGGCTTTAGCCCGGATAGCAATTCACCTTCAACAGAAAGAGAAATTTCACCTGTTTCCTCAGAAACTACTATAGCAAGTGCATCCGTTTTTTCCGTCATCCCGACAGCGGCCCTGTGCCGCATCCCGTATTTTGCCGGAAGGTAAATGTTTTCGGTAGTGGGTAAAATACAACGGGCAGCTCTTATTTTATTCTCCATTAAAATTACAGCACCATCATGCAAGGGACTGTTTTTAAAAAATATGGATCCAATCAGCCGCGATGAAATTTCAGCATTTAAAATATCTCCGGTTTCAATCACCGCATCCAGTTCTGATTTCCGGGCAAAAACAATCAAGGCACCGGTTCGTGACTCAGCCATGCTTGAGCAGGAAGAAACCACTTCAGCGATGACTTCATCCGGCCATTTTTTTGTTTCTTTCAAAAAATATTTGTTAAAAATTCCCCATTGTTTCGTTCTGAACCGGCCGCCTAAAATCAGAAGGAACTTTCTTATTTCCTGCTGGAAAACAATTATCAGGGCAAGTACTCCTACACCAATAAACTGACCAAGAATAGAACTTAACAGTTCCATATTCAAAGCCTTTACCAAAAGCCAGAATAAGTAAACACCAAAAATCCCCACAAAAATATTTATGGCAATTGTGCCCCTGATAAGTCTGTAAAGCTGGTAAAACAGAACGGCTACCAACAAAATATCCAGTAAATCAAGAAAGCGGATGTGTATAAATAAGGGCAGCATTAAACTGGTGGTATGAATGTTTATTTCAAAAATTAATTCCTCCGGATTTCAGAAACAAATGTAGAAAAAATTCGGGAATACACATTTTTCATATAGAAAAGGTGAAAAACAGTTTATCCAATGGTTTTACGAATAACACAATCAAACCCACTGCTCCTTTAGCTTTTCAACAATGCTTATTGCTTCTGTAGCAGCTTTAACATCGTGAACTCTTAATATATCAGCTCCTTTCATGAGGGCAATCGTATGAACAGCGGTGGTGCCGTTTAGTACTTTACCAGGGGAAGTTTCCAATAATTTAAAAACCATAGACTTCCTCGATAAACCGGCCATTACAGGAACTCCCGGCAGGGAAAGAACATCCAGTGCAGCCAGTAATTGATAGTTCTGATCCAGTGTTTTCCCAAAGCCAAATCCGGGATCAACAATGATATCGTTCACTCCCAAACTGTTTAGCACATAAACTTTCTCAGCCAGATACCTAACAACCTCTTTTACAACATTCTTATATACAGGATTGTCCTGCATATTCTCCGGGGTACCCTTCATATGCATAATAATGTATGGAACCTGTAATTCCCTGATCACCTCAAACATCTTTTCATCCAGTTCTCCAGCTGAAATATCATTGATCATATCCACTCTGAACTCATTCACCATCCTTTTTGCCACACCCGACCGGAAAGTGTCCACGGAAAGATAAATATCCGGAAACAATTTACGAATCTCCCCTACCGGCTCAACCAAACGGTCAAGTTCTTCGCTTTCTGAAATTTGCCTGGCTCCCGGACGGGAAGAGTTTGCCCCTATATCAATAAACTGAGCTCCTTCCTCAATCATTTTACCGGTATGATCAATGATTTTATCCATATTAAAATATCTGCCACCGTCATAAAAAGAATCCGGAGTCAAATTCAAAATACCCATAACCACAGGTTTCCCAAAAGAAAACAACTTTCCTCTGAGATTAATATGTGGTTTTTCCCGTTCTTTCCATTCCCATTCGGGTTTATCTTTGGAGCTTTTTAGAAAAGACTTATCTTTAGACTTCATTTTTATAATTTAAATTATTACAAAATTAATAAAAGGCTTAAGAATACAGCCGGCTGTTATTAAATATCTTCACTATGAAATTTATTGTACTTGAAGGCCTGGATGGTGCGGGGAAGTCAACACAGATTAAAGCCCTTGGCAACTATCTCGATAAGAAGAATATTTCCCAGTACTACATTCATTTTCCCCGAACGGATTCACGAATTTTCGGGGACCTGATTGCCCGGTATCTGAGAGGTGAATTTGGTGATCTGAATCAACTCGATCCGTATCTTGTAGCCTTGATTTATGCAGGAGACAGAAAAGACGCAGCTCCTGATATTATAAAGCACTTAAATAAAAAAGATTATGTAATTGTTGACCGTTACGTTTATTCCAACATTGCCTATCAATGTGCAAAATATAGGAACAAAGCGGACCAGGATTCCTTAAAGAACTGGATTCTGGATCTGGAATACAATTACTACCGGATTCCCAGGCCCGATCTCAGTATTTTCCTTGATGTTCCGTTTAAATTTACGGAAGACAAGCTTTCAGGTCAGAGAGAAGGAGATGACCGGAATTATTTAAAAGGAAATAAAGACATCCATGAAGAAGATCTGAGTTTTCAGCAGTTTGTACGAACTTTGTATTTTGACCTTGCGAAGGAAGATGATAATCTGAAAATTATTGATTGCGGTGATACCACCGGAGGGATATTACCACCCGAAAAAATCTCTGAAAGGATTTTGTCAATTTTAAAAAATAAAAACCTGATTTCATAAACTCATACTAATCATGGCTTCTGAAACAATATTTAAAAAAAGCAGCTTGTTTATTTCCAGATTTATTGTCGGAATTGTTTTTACTTTCTCAGGATTCGTGAAAGGCATTGACCCAATGGGTTCTGCCTACAAGTTCGAAGATTATTTCACCGCCTTCGGAATAAGTTTCCTTCAGCCATTGGCGCTCACATTGGCGATATTACTTGCTACAGCAGAATTTCTAATCGGTATTTCCATACTTCTCAAAATTCATACCCGGAAAGGAATATGGGGTGCATTTATTTTCATGATCATTTTTACACCTCTAACCCTGCTTCTTGCTTTAACCAACCCGGTAAGTGACTGCGGATGCTTTGGAGATGCACTTGTAATTACCAACTGGCAAACTTTCTGGAAAAATATTGTTCTTCTGGTTCTTATCTTAATTCTGTTTCTTTCCCGCAAAGACATCGTTTCGGCATATTTCAAAAAAACGGAATGGGTACTAAGCCTGCTGTTTCTGCTGTTTATTCTATCCATTGGTTTTTACGGGCTCAGGAATTTACCTCTTGTGGACTTCAGACCTTACAAGACAGGGACATCCATACCTGAAAGCATGGTTATTCCGGATGGAACTCTTCAGGATGAATACGAGACCACACTGATTTACGAAAAGAATGGAACCCAAAAAGAATTTACCTCCGACAATTTCCCATGGAAGGACACAACATGGAAATTTGTTGACCAAAATTCTGTCCTGATCAGGGAAGGATACAAACCACCCATCCACGACTTTAATATCCTTACACCCGAAGGTGATGAGATTACCGACCTGGTATTAAATGACCCGGGCTACACATTTCTGCTGGTAAGTAAGATCATTACAGAAGCTAAGCCCGGTGACCTGAAAAAAGCAAATAAACTGGCACTCATTTGCAACGAGAACAATATCCGTTTTTATGGCCTTACCGCTTCCGGAAATAAGGAAATCCAACAAAACCATCAGGAAACAGAGCTGGATTTTCCGGTTTACAGTATGGATGAAACCACTTTAAAAACAATTATACGTTCAAATCCTGGACTGGTTCTTATTAAAGAAGGGATCATCCTGGGGAAATGGGCCGCAAAAAATATCCCGGGGCCTGAGTTCATTTCTAAAGATCTTCTTTCACAACAGCTTCTGGAGATCAATAAAAAAAGAGAAAATTGGACCCTGGCCGGAATTATTTTATTTTGGTTATTGTTGCTTGGGTATTTTCGACCTAAAAAACCCTGAATACAGTTGCAACATTAGTTTCCGGTGTTTTTTATAAAATTCCGGCTTAAATTCGTATTTTTGACAAGCATTTAAAATTTCAAATATTAATTATTATTACACATGAGAAAAAGAATTGTTGCAGGAAACTGGAAAATGAACAAAACGCCCAAAGAAGGCGTGGAACTAGCGAAAGAAATCAATGCAAAGGTGGGTCAGCTAAAAGATCATTCGGTTGAGGTAATCCTTGGCACTCCCTATATTCATCTGATGGATGTTGCAAAGTCCGTAAATCCGGCATATATTAAAGTTGCAGCTCAGAATTGTGCTGCCTGGTCACATGGGGCCTATACGGGTGAAGTTTCTGCTGAAATGATCCGCTTAGCAGGTGCTGAATATGTTATTCTGGGTCATTCGGAGAGAAGAAAGTATTTTCATGAAAATGGTGAAATACTAAACGCCAAAGTAATCATGGCTCTTGAAAATATGCTGAAACCTATCTTCTGTTGTGGAGAAGTGCTGGAGGAGAGAAATGCGGGAAAGCATTTTGAGATTGTGAAAACGCAGCTGGAAGAGGGAATTTTCGATCTTCCTGAAGAAGATTTTAAAGAAATTGTTATTGCCTATGAACCAGTTTGGGCCATCGGCACCGGAGTGAATGCATCACCTGAGCAAGCACAGGAAATGCATCATTTTATCAGGCAGGAAGTTGCAAAAAAATATGGAAAGGCAATTGCAGATGAAACCTCCATTCTCTATGGTGGAAGTTGTAAACCCTCCAATGCCAAAGAACTTTTCAGTAACGAAGATGTGGATGGAGGACTCATCGGGGGCGCATCGCTGAATGCAGATGACTTCCTTGGAATCATTACTGCGTTTTAATTGTTTATTCGCCTTATTGGTTTATTTCATTTCAACACCTGATGAAATTTGATATGCAAAAATTCATTGAGGTAGGTATTCGTATTGAGCCCTGGTCAGCCCAAGCAGCAGAAATCATTGAAGCCTGGTTTCAAATGACTTATCCGGTGGATATTCTGGAAACAAACCAGGGCTTTATTGCGTATATACCTGAAGACAAATTTAATAATAAGATTTTAAAGAATCAGCTGAATAAATGGCGTTCTGAAACAGTTCAAATGTTCACAAGTTTTAGAACAGTTGAAGACTTGAACTGGAACGCTGAATGGGAAAAGAATTTCTCTCCAATCCGGATTGGTAATCAGGTATTTATACGGGCACCCTTTCATAAACCGGATAAAACCTTTCCGGTTAATATAGTAATTCAACCCGAGATGTCATTTGGAACAGGACATCATGAAACTACTTTTCTGATGGCTGAAGCTTTACTGGAAATGAAAATGAAAATGAAAGGGATTTCGGTACTTGATATGGGATGTGGTACAGGTATATTATCAGTTATTGCTGCAAAAACAGGTGCAGGGTCTGTGGTTGCCATTGACCCGGATGAGTGGGCTTTTCAGAGTGCAAAGGAGAATTTCAAGAGAAATAATACACCTGAAATAATACTTATACGGGGAAACAGTGCAGACATTCCTAATGGAAATTTTGACCTGATACTGGCAAATATCAACCGGAATGTCCTGATTCAGGATATACCGGTTTACACCCGGTTTTTAAAACAGGGAGGTTTACTCTATTTAAGCGGTTTCCTAAAAAATGATAAAAGCATGATTTTCTCCAGAGCTGAGGAATTTAAACTGGGCAAGGTTTTTGTAAAGGAAAAAGGAGATTGGCTGTTAACAGCATTTAAAAAAGGAAATTGACTGGATGAAGAAGCAAATTATCTTCTTTCTTATATTATTCTTATTGCCTGCAGGAAACTTTTTACTCCAGGCTCAGGCACTTCGTAATTTTTCGGACGAACCGGAAAAATTCATTGTAGAGATGAGCACGCTTATGAATAAGGGAAACTCATCTAAGAGCAAGCTTGTAATGGAGAAATTCACCATAATTTTTAATTCAAATGCATATACCAGAGATGAAAAATCAAATATAATTTATCTCTCTAATCTTTTGTTAAGAAAAAGAGCGCGTTCAAACCCCCATTTCCTGAATTATATCCAGACAGTTATTTCTATCAAAAATGCTGAACTCCCTGAAAAGGATATACTTGCCTGGTTCAGTGGTGCTGAATCACTGCTTAAAAATAATAGTATTTCAGTAAACAAAGTGAATCTGTTTTTTGTCAATTCAAATCTGCTCTTTGAAAAGAACATTTTGTATAAATCCAATTCAGCAACATGGAAAATAAGCTCGAAGAAAATAGGAATCAGTTTTGAAAACTCACTCCGGTATAAAATTTCAAAAACCCTTCTTACCTGTTATGCTCAAAAAGACAGCATCCAAATATCCGGGACCTCAGGTTACTATGATCCTGTTAAAAATACCTGGAAAGGAAGCGGTGGGAAAGTAACCTGGGAACATGCAGGTTTCAAGGCTGCAGAGGTTTACGCTATTTTGAATTCTTATGTAATTGACATGAAAAAATCAGGATATCAGGCTGATTCTATTAAATTCACGAACACAAAATACTTTGATAAACCATTGCTGGGGGTACTTATTGATAAGGTTAAAAAAGTGAGCAACCCGTCCAGGGCGACCTACCCGGTTTTTAAATCTTATAAACAAAGATTCAGCATTAAAAACATCTACCCCGGAGTTGATTATGAAGGAGGTTTCTCCCTGGCCGGATCTACTATTAACGGCACCGGAGATAATCAGGCAGATGCAAAGTTGAAATTTTTCAAGGATGATACTTTAAGGCTGACTGTCAGGGCAAAGTCCTTTCAGTTCAACCAAAAGAGGATTTCTAATTCCAAGGCATCCATTTCCTTTTATCTTAAAAATGATTCCATCTTCCACCCCAATATAGCTTTCACTTATAATGTCCTAAAGAAAGAAGTTTCATTATTCAAAACAGACGACCCGATGACAGGCAGTCCGTATTACAATTCATACCATAATATTGATATGGACTTTAGCCTGCTTATATGGAATATTGATGATCCTGAAGTTAAATTAACCATGGCAAGAGGAGCCACCATTGGCAAAGCCTGGTTTAAGTCTGTAAATTATTTTAACCGCACTTACTTTCTTGAAATGCAGGGGATGGATTCATCTCATCCGCTTTATGTATTTAAAAAGTTCTCAGACTGGTACGGTGAAGATATTTTTCCGATTGATATTATGGCAAGCTGGCTGAGAATACCTCAATTCCAGGTAGAACATCTGGCTGTAAGACTTTCGACAGAAGGATTCATTTTTTATGATACAGAAACCAAAATCATCACTATAAAACCGCAATTAAATGACTATCTGGAATCATTTGGAGGAAAAATCGATTACGATGTTATTGATTTCATTTCTTCAACAAAAGCCCCTCAGAGCAATGCAAGTTTAAACCTACATAATTTTGATCTTACAATTTATGGAATCCCCAGGATCTTTATCAGTGACTCTCAAAATGTTGAGATTCGTCCATCCGGAAATAAAATCGTCTTAAAGAAAAACCGGGACTTTAATTTTGGGGGAATTGTGCATGCCGGTCTGTTAACATTTTATGGAAACAACTTCACTTTTCAGTATGATTCCTTCAGGGTACATTTAAGTAACATTGATTCACTAAACCTGGCAGTTGTTGGTGAAAAAGAAGATATGTACGGAAATAAACAAGTTAAAAAACTAAAAAATATTATCCAGAACATAACCGGAGAGTTATTTATCGATGACCCTGATAATAAATCCGGGTTAAAAAATATTCCGGGGTACCCCTTTTTCCAAAGCACAACCAATGCCTTTGTTTATTATGATGTTACGGAAGGCCTTGACTCCACCATCTATCCGAAAGATCAGTTTTATTACAAATTAAGTCCTTTTAAAATCAGTGATATGACAGATATAAGGGCAGAAGATCTGAATCTGGGTGGTGAATATTACTGTGGTGATATTTTTCCAGTTCTTAAGCAGAATCTCACTGTTCAACCCGATAACTCCTTAGGCTTTAGCTTTATTCCTCCGGATGAAGGAATCCCAACCTATGGAGGAAAAGCAACCTTTTACGATAGTATCACTCTGAGCAACCGGGGGCTTGAAGGTTCAGGCAAATTGAAATACCTTACATCCACCACCAAGTCGGGCTTATTTATGTTTTATCCTGATTCAATGATTGTTAACACAGCCAGGTTTCAAATGGAAAAAGACAGTCTTACAAAGAAGTTCCCACATGTCCTGGCATTTGATCTGATGGTAAAATGGTATCCCCTGGAAAACCAGTTTTTTGCATTAAGAAAAGACGAGGATATCTCCATTTTTAAAGATCAGATAGCTTATTCGGGAGACCTCCTTTTAAACCCGGAAGGATTGACAGGGAACGGAGGTGTATTAAGGATAGAAGAGGCGGAAATCACATCCGGTTTATTTAATTTTGGCGATATCTACTTTCATTGTGACACTGCAGATATTAAATTCAGAGAGAAACAAGCAAAAGACGATTATCTGGTTGCAAATAATTTCATTGCTGACATGAATGTTGAGGAGCAGGGAATTTTCACCTCACAAATAGATACTGTTCCTATTTATTTCCCTGAAAAACAATATATAAGCTCGAGCGACCAGTTTGTATGGGACTTGCAGGCAAATGTCATAACATTGATTAATAAAGATAAAAGAAATGATATTTATAAGTTAAACTCCATCATTACCGAATCGCAATGGGAAAATATTCCATCTTATGTTTCTCTTGACCCGATAACAGATACGCTTGGCTTTGCATCGGATACTACAATCCTGAATCTTGATGACCACACATTGCTAGCCACCAATATCAAGTCACTGGAAATTGCAGATATTCAAATCCTGCCTTATGATAAAACCCTGACACTTGAAAAAAACGGGCATCTGAAAGGATTTACCAATGCCAGGGTAATCGCCAATAAAGCCCATGAAATAGAAGCTGATACTATTATTGTTGTGAGCAAGAACGATTATCATGGATCGGGGTATTATGTTTACAGGGATATGGATAATAAACCTGAAAGAATACTTTTTTCTAAAATTGAACTAAACGAAAATGGCCATACCTTTGCAACCGGTTATATTGCAAGAGCGGACAGTTTCTACCTTAATCCCTGGTTTACTTTTGAAGGAATGGTTTCGCTTGATGCAGAAAAAAGATTTCTTAATTTTTCCGGGGGTACTCATATCATTCAAAGTTGTGATTATTTGCAACCTTCCTATATTTCATTCGAAGCTGAAATTGATCCGAAAGATGTCAGGATACCAATTCCCGACCCCACTTTGTCAATACAGGGTAAAACAACTTATAAAGGAATCTACATTACGCATGATTCGCCACAGATATACTCAGCATTTTTTACAAAAAGAAAGAATTACAGCGATGAACCAATTGCCACAGCAAACGGATATATGATTTATGATAAAAAGAAAGGTCAATACATTATAACAAGTGCTCAAAAAATAATTGACCCCTCACAACCCGGAAATACCCTGGCTTTTGATAACAATTATTGCATTGAATCCGGTAAAGGTATTCTGAATCTTGGATTGAATATGCCTCACCTTAATTTTACTACTGCCGGAAGTGTTACACATACACTTGAAAATAATTCAGTATTGCTTGACCTGATAATGGGCATTGACTTTTTCTTCTCTGAGGATGCACTTGTCGAAATGGCCGGTCAGATACATTCAGTACCATCCCTTAAAACTGCAGATACAAGAAGGGAAGCCTATGTGGAAGGATTATCAGCGCTGAAAGGAAAAACTGAAAGCGCAGAACCTGTAGAGGACAAGATGGTTCTTGTTTTAACCCTGGATGTACCGGCTGAATTAAGACACACGCTGCTGTTTTCCGAACTTAAACTAAAATGGAATGAAGAGTCTGCTTCCTATCAGTCTGTCGGGAAAATTGGTATAGGAAATATTTTTGGTTCCCCTCTAAACAGAAAAGTAGATGGATTTATTGAGATTCAGAAAAGGGGAAGTGGCGACATTATCGACATTTTCCTTCAGGTTGATCAGCGAACCTGGTATTATTTTGGATATGCCGGTTCAAGGATGCAGGTAGCTTCATCAAACCGTGACTTTGAGGATATTGTTGCTGGTCTGAGTGAAGGTAAGCGCCGGTTGAAATCCAGAGGTACAGAATCATCTTATTCCTATATGATTGCATCTGACCGGAAGGTAAGTAACTTCCGCAGAAGAATGAGACTGTTACAGGAGGAAGATGATACCGAAGAAACAGGTAAATAAAATAAATTAAAGGATCAGTATCTGTCGGTTTCCCACACCTCAAGGTCTCGCATTTGCTTCCCATCAATAACAAATCTGACAGCTGTCCTCATTTTATGAAAACCCGATTTCCCTGCAGCACCCGGATTTATATACAAAAGGTCAAAGGTTTTATCATACATAATCTTCAGAATATGTGAGTGCCCGCATATCAACAAGTCCGGTGCTTTTATTTTTAAGATTTCTTTCACCTCCCGGTTATATCTTCCCGGGTATCCGGCAATGTGGGTTATCCAGACCTCCACATCTTCGCACCAAAATCGCAGGCTCTCCTCATAAAGGTTGCGGATTTCCTGGCCGTCAATATTTCCATACACTGCCCGTAAAGGCTTAATACTATTTATCTTATTAACAACCTCCAGATTACCGATATCTCCGGCATGCCATATTTCATTACAATCGCCGAAAAAATTTTCAAGTCTTTCATCAAAAAAGCCATGTGTATCGGAAAGTATCCCTATTTTCTTCAAGTTCCAGTCCCTTTCATTAATTTCATCAAAATGCTTTAAAATTATTCCATTTTTGTAAATTTACCCAATCCATTAAACAATTTATCTATGCAGGCATTTTTTCTATCTGAAATAAAAAACGGAACAAATTTTCTGAGCGCAGAAGAATCCCACCATTGCCTGAAAGTCTTAAGAATGACATCAGGAACAAAAGTTCTGTTTCTGGATGGAAAAGGCACCCTGGCTGAGGGTAAAATACAGGATTCAGGATCAAAAACCTGTCAGGTTTATATCAATAAAATATACAGAAATCATAAAAAAAGAAATTACAATCTTCATATAGCCATTGCTCCAACCAAGAATTCAGGGAGATTTGAATGGTTTTTAGAAAAAGCTGTGGAAATTGGGATTGACCAGATCACACCACTCCAGTGTTCCAGATCTGAACGAAAACGCCTGAATATGGAAAGATCTGAAAAAATACTGCTTTCAGCAATGAAGCAGTCTGTAACAACCACACTACCTGTAATCCGGCAAATGCTTCCTTTTAAGGAATTTATTAAAAGCATTGAAACAGAAAATACTTTTTTGGCTTTCTGCGATTACAAAAAAGGCAATCATCTGAAAAATTATATTCTTCCAAATCAAAAGTATTCGGTAATTATTGGTCCGGAAGGAGGATTCAGCCCTGAGGAAGTTTCACTTGCAAAGGAGAAGGGGATACAAGTTGTAAGCCTTGGTACCAACAGGCTACGAACAGAGACTGCCGGAATTGTAAGTTGCCACACCATCCGGCTTCTTCATGAATAAGATCAGGCTCCTGCTATTGCTGCATTTGTGGCCCGGACTGTTTCCTGTATTTTTTTCAGCATCAGCCTGACATCATTTTCTGCGAATGCTTCACTTAAGAGGACTTTCATTCTTTTTTTCATAAAATTCTTTTCCTCTTTGTTTCTGTATATTATCCGGTCAATATTCCCCAAGGAAATAAGTCCCAGCATCAGGATATCTTCCTGCTCAGGATTAGCCAATTCAAAAACAATGGCACGCAATTTCTCCAGAATTTTTCTCCTGATTGTTATATTAATAAAATAATAACGGTTATACGGGAACAGGTTCATAAAGTACTTTCGCTCCTGCCCTATGATCTGTTTATTTTGCAAACTTCTAATTATGTGTTTCTTATTAAGCCCTCCCTTCCAGGAAAATTTCATGATCCATGTAGTAAATTTTTTATCCTTCTTGCCGGTATTCATTTTTCTGAACAAACTTTGATGGAGCGGATCCTTTGGATATTTAAAACTTTTAACCCTGAGTTTTTCCTTGCTAAATTCAATTAAACCCTGTTCTTTCATTTCAAAAATAAGGCTTCCTGAAATTGCATACGAAAGCCGGTTCTGATCCATAAGCATCCTTCCCTTATCAGGGTCAAGTGATAAAATTACAAGCTTTTCTTTTAAACTCAGATGCATGATTTCTTCAAATTAATTCTAATTGAAAAAGAAATCGGCAACATCGCCAAATTTGCTACTTGGTACTCTGTAAAGTTCAGTGTATTGGCAACGTGTACAAATAATTGTTGTAAATCGTTTATTCTGAATATTAAACAACTTTGTAAACATGCTCCCGGTAGTTCTGATTTCTTCTATTTTATATTGCCTGTTGTGACATTTTGGACATACATATTTATATTGATTCATTTTTTTAATTTTAATACTTTATTTGAAATAATTTACCGCAACTATTGAGGATCAAATAAAGCGAATTTCAATTTTTATCATCATTTTTCTTTCCACGCTTTAACCTTCCTGTCTTCTTAAGAGCCTGATCAAGAATCCATTCAATTTGCCCGTTGGTGCTCCGGAACTCATCTGCAGCCCACTTTTCTATTGCCGAGAGTTTCTCCGGATCAATACGAAGCACAAATGGCTTTTTCTTACTCATTAAATCTGATTATTGGTTCAAAGTACCTGCATTAACAATTGGAGCGGCATCTTTATCACTGCAAAGAACCACCATCAGATTGCTAACCATGGCAGCTTTCTTATCTTCGTCCAGTTCAATAATTTCCTTTTTACTTAACTGCTCTAATGCCATTTCAACCATACTTACTGCACCTTCCACAATTTTAAACCTTGCAGAAACGATGGCTGCTGCCTGTTGTCTCCGCAACATAGCCTGTGCTATTTCGGCGGCATAGGCAATGTAATTTATTCTGGCTTCTATTACCATAATTCCGGCAATATGAAGTCTTTCCCGTATCTCACGTTCAAGTTCACGATTCACCTCTTCTCCTCCCGAACGAAGTGTCGTAACCGCATCATGATCCTCAAAATTATCATAGGGATAAATACCGGCCAGTTTTCGCAGCGCAGCTTCACTTTGAACCACAACAAAGCGCTCAAACTCATCCACTTCGAAAGCAGCTTTATAAGTATCCTCCACCTTCCAGACAAGAACCATTCCTATTAAAACAGGATTCCCGATTTTATCATTGACTTTACTCGGTTCACTGTCAAAATTCCGGGCTTTTAATGAAATTTTCTTTTTTACAAAAAAAGGATTCACCCAATAAAAACCATTTTCTTTTATAGTCCCCTTATAACTCCCAAAAAGGACAAGAACTGCTGACTCATTCGGACTCACTACAGTAAAGCCAATTAAACACAGAACAAACAAAACCGAAGCAATTGGTATTAAGACCGGACTTCTTAGCATAATCCCAAAAACAATTGATGCAATAAGCACCAGGACTACGAGTAACATAAAATACCCCTTAAAAGCCTGAAAATTCTTTTCTTTTTTCATAACGTTGAATTTAATATTAAAATGATATCACAATAATACTAAATTAATTTCTAATTTCCAAATTTATTATTGAAAATAATTCTAATTCGATTCTTTTCACAAAACCTTGCTTAAAAAAAAGAGCCGCTGATACAGCGGCTCTTTTTTTTAAGTCAAATTTTTTTCTAATTCAT
>JANTGF010000014.1 GCA_024763075.1 Bacteroidales bacterium
GTATCTTTCTTAAATCCTGGTGGCCTGAAATCTACAATTGATTCAATTTCTACTTCCTGCAGATTTTCTTTGAATACAAATGTTTCAATGGCCTTAAATTCCTCATTTGAAATATTGAAAACCTCAGAAGCTGTATTAACAATACTCATTCGCCTCTCTACCATCTCCGGGTTTACAGCAACCAGCTCAAGAAGTTTTATAATAACCATTACTTTTTGTTTCTGAGTAAGTGTATGGTTTATTGTTTTACAAATGGCAAGGATTGCAACTGAATCTTTTACAGAGGGAATAGGAATTGTCAGAGAAATTCCTTCTTCAGAAGTAAGACCGGCAAAGTCCCGGAAGATTGTAAGATATTTTCTGACATCAGCTTCATTCAGCTGACTTTTAAGAAATTCCCTGACAAATCTTATTTCTACTTTTCGAACGCCGGTTCCCCTTTTAATAATCAGCGCAAAAAGCTGCATCAATGCTTTTAAAATTTCCTCACTCATTTTTTATTACCGGGGTATTACAATATATCGGGATTTACTTTTCTAAAGTAAAAACCAGGTTCTCAGATTAAACATACTATTGAAAATGCATACAAAATATATACGAAAAAGATCATCTTTAGTTTTACTTTGAAGGTGTTGGTTAGGAACAAGAAGTTTGAAAGGACTATATTCGCTGAAAGACCTATGTAGGGTAATGCTTTTATATATCTTGCACCTAGGCGGTTAGCGGGAATGATGATGAGAATTTTGCGAGTCTGACTTAAGAAGTTATTTTTTAAATTTTATAGTAATAAGAACCGGCTGATGATCAGAGTTTTCAAAATCAAGATTTATTGTTTTTACACTCCGTGGTATAACATTGGGTGAACATAGAAAAAAATCGAGTATGGTTGTTGCTGTCTTCCCCGGTTTGTAGTAAGTTGTCAAAGACCGGTTAGAAGGGTAAGAAATGTCAAAATTCCAGCTCCATCCTTCAGGTAAGAAATCCGAAGAAATATCTTCCAGGGTAAAATTTTCATAACCCGAGTTACTTTTAAAAGTTGCCGGATCAAAGCCGGGAGGGTTCTGGTTCCAGTCGCCACCAACAATAATATAGTTCCCCTTTGAATATTCACTCAAAATGAACTTTTTAAGAAACTGCATTTCATGTTTCTTTAGTGTTCCGCCATCAAAAGCGGAATTGTGGGTGTTCAGGACCAGAAGTTCCTTTTTATTGGATAAAGGGATTCGTGAAGCCATAAAGCACCGGTCGAGCATAAATAAATTTTTTGGCCACGGATATTTCCCAGGGAAATCATAACGCACAACCCGGGAAGGTTTAAGTTTACTAATGGTCACAAGCCCTGAAAGCACTCTTCCAATAGGCTCGGATGGGGGTATAGGAAGGAAAAACACTTTAAAATTCGGGGCAAAATAGTAATTGGGATAACCTACTATGCCACTTATTTCCGACACTTCATTAATGTGGTAAGTTCTTTTTGATTTTACATCTACCTCCTGGAGTAACATCATATCTACTGTATCGTTGGTAACCAGAACCTTGCTGATAGCACTCAGATTTTTATTTGTATTTTCCTTTGAATCCCTGACTTTTTTACCACCGTCATAAAAGAAATCCATTTCTTTGCCCAAACCACAATAACCGATATTCCATGTTAATATACATAAACTGTCATCAACAGAAAAGATATCCGGGTTTGCAGGCTCATCAATTACAATACGTTCATCGGGCTTGTAGTCAGCGATGGTTGAGAATAGTAAAAACAATCCAAACAAAACAATCAGGCTGAGAAGAAGATAAAGAAAATATCGTAATACTTTCATGAGTAGTAGTTTTGGTTTCTAAAAATGATTAAAGTTAATAAAAAAAGTAAATTCCATATTCGAAAATTGCCATCAAAGTGAATTATATCTATATTTGAAGAAAAAAATAAAATGAAATTTGGTGTAGTCGTATTCCCGGGTTCTAATTGTGATCATGATACTGTATATACCCTTCGTGAAATACTGGATCAGGAAGTTGTTGAGTTATGGCATAAAGATACTGACCTTCAGGATGTAGATATGATTATTTTGCCCGGGGGGTTCTCATACGGAGACTATTTGAGATCAGGGGCAATTGCCAGGTATTCTCCAATTATGGGGAAGGTTATTGAGTTTGCTGAAAGAGGGGGCTATGTGTTGGGAATTTGTAATGGTTTTCAGATTTTATGTGAGGCTGGTTTACTTCCCGGAGCTCTTTTGCATAACCAAAATCAAAAATTTATTTGTAAAAATATTTATATCTTACCGGATAATAATGAAGCCCCGGTTAACAGGCTACTGGATAAAGAAAAACCTCTAAAGATACCTATTGCTCACGGAGAGGGTCGATACTTTGCGTCTCCGGAAACTCTTTCCATGATGCGTCAGAATAATCAGATTTTGTTTCGCTATTGTAATGATTCAGGTGAAATTTCAGAACAATATAACCCGAATGGATCTGTTGAGAATATTGCAGGTGTTTGTAATGAAACAAAAAATGTTTTTGGAATGATGCCTCATCCTGAAAGAGCTGCCGACGATGAACTGGGAAATACTGATGGGCGTCTGATATTGGAATCACTGATTAAGATAATACTGGAAAAGAAGATAAGTTATTATAATTAGTTGAGATTTTACCTGATTTATATTCCGTTATTTGCAAACCCGGATATAGCTGGATTCTTATGATTTTGCCTGATAAGTTGCAAAGGCTTCAATCCTTTGTGGTTTTTACCATTTTACTGATTTTATTATCTGGTTTTAAAATTCTTAATGCACAGGGTGGACGAACAATTGATGTTTTACAATACACTCTCAATGTGAATATTCTGGATTTTAAGTCGCAGGAAATATCCGGAATTACTGATCTGCAAATTCGGGCTTTGACCGACCGTGTTTCAGAAATACAGCTTGATTTACTTGCTCTGAAAGCCGATTCTGTATGGGTTGATGATGAAAGGATTACTGATTTTACGCAAGTGGGTGAAAAACTGATTATCCCTTTATTTGAACCAATGGAAAAAGATGGTACAGTGCTCATCAGTGTTTTTTATCATGGGAAGCCGGCAAAAGATCCTTCCTGGGGCGGTTTTTATTTCAAAGACAATTATGCATTCAATATGGGAGTTGGGATGAAGTCTGATCCACCCGGTTTTGGTCGAGCCTGGTATCCCTGTGTGGATAGTTTTACGGACAGAGCCGGTTATGATTATTTTATTACTGTTTCCGGGAATAATACGGCAGTTTGCCCCGGCATATTGAAAGAGGTGATTGAAAATGCTGATGGTACACATACTTTTCACTGGCAACTTCTTAATGGCATCCCAACGTATTTGTCTTCTGTTGCGGTTTCGGATTATGTTTGTTTGAGTGACACTTTCCATGGCTTGCAACGTGATATTCCTGTAATGATATTTGTGGCTCCAGAAGATAGTTTAAATGCTGCCGGTTCTTTTCGTGACCTGCCAAAATGGATGGAATGTTTTGAGGATATGTACGGGCCCTATCAATGGGAAAAGATTGGTTTTGTTTCAACTCCGTTTTCAGGAGGTGCAATGGAACATGCTACTGCAATAAGTTTTTCAAGATCTACATTGATGGATACTACTGGTTTTAAAGGAATTCTGGTCCATGAATTATCTCATAGCTGGTTCGGGAACCTGGTAACCTGTGAAACTCCGGATGATATGTGGCTGAATGAAGGTTGGGCCAGCTATTCTGTGCCATTGTATCTTGAATGGGCAAAAGGTGAGAAGGAATACAGGGATTATATGATGAGAAATCACTGGAATGTTCTCAGATTTGCACATATTCGTGATGATGGTTACCGTTCGGTTTATGGGAATGCACCTGACCATACCTACGGTAGTACGGTATATAACAAAGGAGCAGATGTGGCATATAACCTTCGGAATTATATTGGAGACGATTACTTCCTTCCGGCTCTGAAAAAGTATTTTAAAACCTATGCTTTTAAAAATATAAATACTGTTGAATTTAAAGAATTCTTTAGTTTGCAAACCGAAGCAGATCTTGATCATTTCTTTGATTTTTGGGTTTACGGTAAGGGTTTTCCTCATTTTTCTGTAGATTCCCTAAATGTAAATAAGCAAGGAGATAACTGGCAGGTGAAGGTTTATTCAAGTCAAAAACTTCTGGGAACAGATCAGTATAGTAATTATAATCAGCTGGAGATATTATTTCTTGGCAGGAACTGGGTTGAAAGAAAAGAAATTATGCAAATGTCAGGACCTGCGGACAGTGCGGTTTTCTCATTGGATTTTAATCCGGAAACGATAATTATCGATCCTGATAATAAGATACTTGGTGCAACTACCGGTGAATTAATTGTTCTAAGAGAAACGGGTGAACAGAATATAAGGAATGCTTATTTTTCCCTGAATGTTAAACGTGTTAAGGATTCAGCTTTGTTTAAAATCACCCGTGACTGGGTAAGCGCCGACACTGTGGGTTCGGAATTTGAGATTGACCCGGTAGGTTATTGGACAGTCTCTGGATATAATCTTACAAAACAGGATATGGAAGGGAAGTTTGTTTATGAAAATCTGAAATTTGTGCCTGATAAATTTATTCAGACAATTAAAGAAAGGGATGAAATGAATACCCTGGTTTTATTTTACCGGGCTGGTGCAGGTGAGGAATGGAAAATGATTGATGCAAAATCAGATCACAATGAAAATGGTGGTAGCTTTACGACTTCATTTATAAAATCCGGGGAATACTGCATTGGCCTGAACAGGTAGGAAAACTTTAAACTGTGATCTAATAACTTAAAGGATAGAAACCTGACATTAATCTTTCAGCATCTTCAAACGATGATACAAAATAAAACGAATCAGTATTAAAAGGATCGAATATTAATCTGCTTGAAATTCGGATATTTATGTGCTGTTGTTCACTGTTTTCAGCACAAATCAGAATGGAATTTGTGACAAGACCAATTCTTCTTTCCACATCGTATCCTTTGATTGTTAGTCCTGCCTCCAAATATGATGCTATTTCATAAATGTTAGCCATACTTATTATACGGGAAATAAGTAAATTTTGTTGTATAAACGGTTGATTTGAATGAACATCCCTTTTGTGGAGAATAGCGGAGTCGAATGCCGGGAATTATAAGCTATGCTTGTTAAATTCCCGAGCATCCTCGAAAAATGAATCAAATTAGCAATTTGATATTTTTCGGGACCGCAGACCTTTTGACTGCCAATGTTCCCTGATATTGGAATTGAAGAAAGGAGCATGAGAAAAGCTGTACTATTTATCAGATCATTATGAAACTATTCTTATGAACATACTCAAAGACAACTTTTCTTGATTTCATGTTTTTCAATTTACGCTCAGCTGCCATAGCTTCACTACGTGAGCTGAACTCTTTGTAAGCAAATAATTTCCAGGGTTTAAAAGGCTTGGTGTATTTTGACCTTCCGTTGTTATGGTCAGAAATACGTTTATTCAGATCTTGTGTCTGTCCGATATAAAGCTTATCGTAGTTAACACTTTGAATGATGTAAACAAAATAGATCATAATAAAAAAAGGGATGCATATGAACATCCCTTTTGTGGAGAATAGCGGAGTCGAACCGCTGACCTTTTGACTGCCAGTCAAACGCTCTAGCCAACTGAGCTAATCCCCCATAAAAATAAGAACAGAATTATAAATTTAAAATTCTTTCCAATTCATTTATTAAATAATATCTTTGAACCTGCGTGGACAAAAATAGTAAATTTTTAACATACCTGAAATATTATTTTTTCGCATCAATTATTTGGTTAAAAACTTTGGTGTGATTTTTGTGGTATTTCATTTGAGAGGTATTTATTAAGTTTTTTGGTATTTCTGCGAAACATTTTTAAAAATGTTTTGATTATATATTAAGAAATCAGTATTTTTAGCCACTAAAATTTTAAAAAATGGAACTTAAGAAGTCAGAAAAAGCAAATCTGGAAAAAAGAAAAGCAGTTTTTTTCCAGCTGGGACTGGTTATTGCACTGTCACTTTCGTTAATTGCCTTTGAATGGACATCAGGTGGTTTGGGTTCGAATGAGTACGCCACCGGAGACCAGGAACAGGTTGAAGAGGAAATGATACCTATAACCCGTCAGAAACCACCGGAACCACCAAAACCGGTGGAGCCACCAAAAGTTACCGAAATGTTGAATATTGTTGATGATGACGTTCAACTGGATGATGAATTGCAGCTGGATGACTTTGAAGTGGATCAGGAAACAGAAGTGGAAATTAAAGAATACGAAGAGGAAGAAGAAGCCGATGACGCTGAAATCTTTTTTATCGTTGAAGATATGCCGAGTTTCCAGGGCAAAGGACAGGATGGTTTTCGTACTTATATTGCCAATAACCTGAAATATCCTGAGATTGCTGCAGAAAATGGTATCAGCGGGAAAGTTTTTGTTAGGTTTGTAGTTGAGCCGGATGGTAGTGTTACTCACGTTGAAGTTATTCGTGGAGTGGATCCTGCCCTTGATGCTGAAGCCGTCAGGGTTGTGAAATCCTCCCCAAAATGGGCTCCTGGTAAGCAAAGGGGTAAGCCTGTAAGGGTTTCTTTTACATTCCCGATAAGTTTTGTTTTACAATAAATAATTTATCAATATTTTAAAAACTCCGGAAACCCCGGGGTTTTTTTATGCCTGTAAGTAACTTTCCTAAGGGCATTTCGTAATTTCTTTTAAATAAGTAGTAATAAATTTAATTTAAATGAAAAAGTTATTATACCTGAGTATCCTTGCACTTCTCACAGTGGGCTGTGGTTCCTCCAAGAAACAATTGCAAAACGGTAATTACGATAGTGCCATTCAGAAATCTGTAAAAAAATTATTAAAACACCCTGATAGCGAAAAGGACATTGAGGTTCTTTCAAAATCCTTCCGCCTTGCCAATGAACAGGATAATGAAAGAATACGGTTTCTTAAACTGGAAGGCAAACCTGAAAACTGGGAAGAAATTGCGCAAATTTATAACCGGCTTAAACGCCGGCAACAAATGATACAACCTGTGATGCCCCTGGAACTGAGAGGAGAGGAAATTAAATTCGATTATGTGGATTACAATCGTGAGCTGGTGGAATCGCGGCATAAAGCCGCAGAATTCTTTTATACTCATGGGCAGAAACTTATGAGCAATAATACAAAAGAGTCATACAGACAGGCTTATTATGAGTTTTCTAGGGTAAAGGAATATTGGGGAGATTATGAGAATATAGATGAATTGCTTTTAAGATCACGTGAACTTGGAGTGAGCAGGGCTTTGGTTACGGTAGATAATAAATCAAAATTCAGGTTGTCAGAGGATTTTAAAAATAGTTTACTGGCAATTAATCCACAGGAACTGGACTCTGAATGGGTTGAATATTACACAAAAGACCTGGATGATAATGTTGAATTCGACTATCATCTTGTCATTATGATAAATATTATTGATGTTAGCCCTGACCAGGTTAAAGAAACGGACCGGATAGAAAAGAAAAAAGTAGATGATGGTTTTGAATATGTTCTGGATAGTAATGGAAATGTGAAAAAAGATTCCCTGGGGAATGATATTAAAGTTAAAAAATATAAGAATCTTACATGTACCGTGATTGAAACGGCACAGTCAAAATCTGCTCATATTGAGGGAAATCTGGAGATATATCAAATGAGACCTTTGAAATTATTGAGAAAGGAACCACTCGGAGCCGATAGCCATTTTTCACATCTTTCTGCCAGAGCGATAGGAGATACGGAAGCACTTTCTGAAGAATCATTAAATCTGATAGAAGTTAAACCTTTGCCATTCCCGAATGATGATGAAATGATTATGCTGTGCAGCCAGGGTATGAAGCAGGCAATCAGAGGTGTTTTACAGAGAAACAAACGATATTTGTATTAAGAAAATTTATAGATATTTCTATCTTCTAAGTTTGGATTGTTATCTTTGAAAAAAACCTGGGTATTCAATGAAGAATGATAGATAAACCGGTAAATAATGAATTGAATTTACCCAAAGCTGTGCTTGTGGGTTTAACCACAGGTGACAGAGATAGGCACGAAGTAATGGAATATCTGGAGGAGCTGGCTTTTCTTGCCGAAACTGCCGGGGCTGAGCCTGTAAAAATTTTCACCCAATCTCTGGATTTACCCAATTCAAAATATTTCGTTGGCACCGGAAAGTTGAAAGAAATAGAAGAGTTTATAAAGGAAGAGGGAATAAAACTGGCCATCTTTGACGATGAACTTACATCAAGTCAGCTACGGAATATTGAAAAGCGACTGGACTGCCGTGTGCTGGACAGAACGAATCTGATTCTGGATATTTTTGCAAGCCGGGCAAAAACGGCACACGCTATGGTGCAGGTTGAACTGGCTCAGTATCAGTATTTACTCCCCCGGTTAACAAGGATGTGGACGCACCTTGAACGTCAGAGAGGGGGGATTGGTCTCAGGGGGCCCGGTGAAACAGAAATAGAAACGGACCGCAGGATAATCCGGGATAAAATCGCTAAATTAAAAACTCAGCTTGTAAAAATAGATAAGCAAAAGGCTACACAGAGAAAAAACCGTGGAAAAATGGTACGGGTGGCATTGGTAGGTTATACAAATGTTGGTAAATCTACTATCATGAACCTATTAAGTAAATCAGATATTTTTGCAGAAAACAAATTATTTGCAACCCTTGACACTACTGTTCGGAAAGTAGTAATTAACAATCTCCCATTTTTATTATCTGATACAGTGGGATTTATAAGAAAGTTGCCACATCATCTCGTAGAGTCGTTTAAATCAACCCTGGATGAAGTCCGGGAAGCTGATATACTTATCCATGTTGCTGATATTTCACATTCCGGATTTGAAGAACAAATCACCGTTGTTAGAAATACACTTAAAGAATTGGGTGCTGCAACCAAGCCGACCTATCTTGTTTTTAATAAAACAGATGCCTACAGTTTTATTGAAAAAGATGATGATGACCTAACTCCTAAAACACGTGAGAATTTAAGTATGGAGGAATTGATGAACAGCTGGATGGCAAGAGATCATAACCCTTCCATTTTTATTTCTGCAAAAGAAAAGTTAAATATCTCTGAGTTTAAGGAGAAAATTTATTCAATGGTTAAGGAGATTCATGTAAAAAGATATCCTTACAACGATTTTCTATATTAATTTCCTGCTGATTAACTTTTCTGCTATCTGAATGGCATTTGTAGCAGCTCCTTTGCGGAGGTTGTCAGATACAATCCACAAATTTAAGCAGTTCTCTCTGGACTCATCCAAACGGATTCTGCCAACGAAAACATCATCTTTCCCTTTTGAGTTAATTGGCATCGGGTATTCATTCCGGGATGGGTTGTCAACGATAGTAATACCGGGAGCCTCTTTTAAAATGGAAAGGATCTCTGATAACTGAAAAGTTTTGTCGAATTCCAGGTTCACTGACTCAGAATGGCCACCTGTAACTGGGACCCTGACAGTTGTAGCTGTAACCTTAACTGTTGGATCAGCAAGAATTTTATGAGTTTCATTCACCATTTTCATTTCTTCCTTTGTATAACCGTTCTGTTCGAAAACATCAATGTGCGGAAGACAATTCATATCTATTTTATGGGGGTAGAAGCGGGGTTCATCCTTTCCCAGCCTTTCTGCTTCCAATTGCTTAACTGCATGAATCCCTGAGCCGGTAACAGATTGATAAGTAGATACTACAATACGGTTAATACGGTATTTCCAATGCAGAGGTGCAATGGCCATCAGCATTTGAATGGTTGAGCAATTCGGATTCGCAATTATTTTATCCTCCTTTGTGAGAATATCTCCGTTTATCTCCGGGATGATGAGTTTTTTTAACGGATCCATTCTCCAGGCTGAGGAGTTATCGATTACCACAGTTCCAAGTTTGGCAAACTCAGGCGCTACCTGGAGAGAAAGGCCAGATCCGGCTGAAAAAAGAGCAATGTCAGGTTTGAAATCCAATGCATTGGAAACAGATTGAACCGTGAGTTCATTCCCTTTGAAAATAATTTTCTTATTTACAGATCTATCACTGGCAACCGGCATGAAATCAGTAACCGGGAAATTCCTTTCTTCCAGTACCCGGATCATCGTTTTTCCTACAATCCCTGTGGCACCTACAACAACAACTTTCATCCGCAGAAAATTAAACAGTTTTTACAATATTAATAAACAAAATCACCTGATTTTTCGTAAACAGAATTTAATCACTTATTTGGTATTGTGTCAGACATTAAAATTTAAGACACCAAAGTTAGATTATTTTCTGGTATTATTGACAGGCTTTTATGAGAAAACTCTTCCTGCTTCTATGGCTTTTACCTGTGTTGCTGACCGCACAGGTATCTTTTAATTTTGAAGGTGGATCAATTGAAAATTGGGAGGAAAGTGAAGCGGACAGATGGATTGCAGATAGTCTGAATGCCATCAATGGTAGTTTCTCACTTCATCATATTTTTGATAATCCCTCATCAGGGCATGATCAGATATCAGTCGCAATCAATGATTTAAAACCAGATCAGGGCAAAACTACCTGGCGTTTTAAAATTAGACATTCTTACCCGCCCTCGTCAGCGAATAATTGGGCGGTATATCTCTTTGCCGATATAAATGCTGTCGAAATGTATCCTTCGGGGAGAGCCAATGGTTATGTACTTGGAGTGAATTTTACCGGTTCAGATGACCTGATAAAACTATGGAAAGTCTCAGAAGGTGTAAAAGCACCTGTAATTGCTACGGATTTTAACTGGCAGGACAGTATACCGGTTGATTCCGCAGTAGCTTTTCAGGTGAATCGTTCAAAAGAGGGTGACTGGTCAGTTTACATTGGAACCGGAGGAGACTATAGCAGGATGATTGAAATTGGCACTGCAAAAGATGAGGAATTGGCAAATGCAGCCTGCTTTGGTGTCTATTATGAATATTCTTCATCACAGGACAGAAAATTATGGGTGGATGATATTTCAATATCCGGACCATTTATTAAAGATACAATACCCCCTGAACTGATAAATCTTGAAATAGTTTCTTCAAATGCTTTAAGCTTAGAATTCAATGAGCCTCTTCAGGATACTTCCTGGGCAGATTTTAACAATTTCTTTGTAGATCAGGGAGTAGGAAATCCTGTAATTATCGAAGAGAAAGTCCCGGGTATTTTACAAATGACTTTTGGGAATGATTTTAAGGATGAAACCATACATCATCTGGAGGTTAAAAATGTCAGTGATTTATCAGGGAATACTTTGTTAACATTTAAAAAGGAATTCTTTTGGTACATTATCAGGCCTTTTGATATTGTGATCAATGAAATTATGGCGGATCCGGTTCCGTCAATTGGTCTGCCCGAAAAGGAATTTATTGAATTAAAGAACAATACTTTCTGGGATCTCAAAATTGATGGCTGGAAGTTCAGGGTGGGTACAAAAGAGAAACCCATTCCATCATTTATTTTTCCGGCAGAAGCTCATTTGATCCTGTGTGAAGAATCTGATACTTCCTTTTTCCTGCCTTTTGGACATGTCAAAGGAGTTTCCGGTTTACCAACACTTAACAATGACGGACAGGATTTGGTATTGCTGGATTCATCCGGGGTGGTGATATCTTTTGTTTCATACAAACAGGACTGGTATCAGAATGATTTAAAGTCTGAGGGAGGCTGGTCATTGGAGCAAATTGATCCGGGAGTGCCGTGTGCAGGAGCTGAAAACTGGCGGGCATCTGATGATTTAAGCGGGGGTACACCCGGAAAGGAGAATTCAGTTTTTGCCTCAAATCCGGATTATACCAACCCCGGATTAAGAAGTGTCATCATCCGGGACAGTAACAAAGTTGAGGTGGTTTTTAATGAACCATACAATAGGTTTACGGCAAACAATCACTTGTTATATGAGATTGATAATTCTTTTGGCACCCCTGATTCAGTTGAGCTGATTGCACCTGATTATCGCAAACTTATTCTTACATACCCCGGTTCATTTACCGGAAATACTATTTATACTCTGAAAGTTGGAAAAAACTTTTCCGATTGCTCAGGAAATACAATTGGTGATACTTATTCAATGTCTTTTGGTATTCCTGAAAAAGCGGAAATTCATGATGTAATTATTAATGAAATACTCTTTCACCCTCTTCCAGATGGTGTTGATTACGTGGAGATTTTTAATCGATCAGAAAAAATACTGGATGCAACTGATCTCAGAATTGCTTCAAGGGATGATATTTCAGGGGAACTTACTTCTGTTTTGAGTTTTACAACTGAGCCCATGATATTATTACCTCACCGGTTTTTGGTATTAACAGAAAATCCGGCGCAGGTTGAAGTTCAGTATCCTTTTGCTAATCCTTCCTGTTTCCTGAGAACTGAAAAATTACCATCTTTTCCCAATTATGAAGGGACAGTTGTAATAACTGATAAATGGTTTAATATTCTGGATGAATTCAATTATTCTGAGGAAATGCACTTTAGTTTGCTTCAGAACAAAGCAGGAGTATCATTGGAAAGATTAAATCAGGATAACTTCAACATGGATAAATCAAACTGGCATTCTGCAGCTGAAACAGTAAATTTCGGAACACCTGGTTTGAAAAATTCGCAATATCTTGAAAAATCCGAATCAACCGATCCTGTTTGGATTGATCCTGAAGTTTTCTCCCCGGATAATGACGGATACAGGGATGTGGTTCAGGTATTTTATATGTTTAACCAGCCAGGTTATGTTGCAAATGTAACGGTATTCAATTCCAGAGGCAGACGGATTAGATTCTTACATGAGAATGAACTTTTAGGGACCACCGGAAGTTTTTTGTGGGATGGAGAAGACGAAACAGGGAGAAAAGCAGATATTGGGATTTATGTATTTTTTATAGAAGTTTTTGATCTGAAAGGTAATGTTAAAGTATATAAGAAAGCCTGTGTACTCGCACATAAACTGAACTAATCCGGTTTAAAGATCTTCTTTCTTTTCTTTGGCAGCATCAAAGCAAAAGGGATTGCCAGCAAAGCCACAAAACTACTGATCAAATAGGTGATATCCATCCCAAATTTATCGGAAAGGAACCCAACCAGCAATAGCATCAGAGAACTTAATCCAAAGCTGATGGTCATGTAAATACCATTTACAAAAGCCCGGTGTTCGGTATCCAACTCCTGAACAATGGCGAGCATTACAGGGCCCGGGGCAACAAGAAAGAAACCGGTGAGTACAAGGATGGGAAAAGTTAATATCCCTTCTGAATGAAGAAAGATCCACATAAGTACTGGTGAAGCAGCTGTAATGATGACCATAGCCGTCCGGCGGCCAATACGGTCAGAGAAAGTTCCTGCCGTAAAGGTTCCAATCACACCGGCAAACTGAATGACCGATAAGGCAATTCCTGCAAACCACAATGAATTCCCTTTGTCAGTAAGGTAAACAGAAAGATATAAGGTAAGGGCAGATTTCATTGCACCGCGAAAAAAGATGATCATACCAAGAATTAAAAAGGTAGGCAGGAATTTCTTAAATGTAGATGTATAACTTACATGAACTTTCTCTTTCTGAAAATCTTCCCGCAGGTCAATATTTCGCAATTTGAAAAATAAAATTGCAGAAGCAATTAATCCGAACGGAATAAGTTTGTAAGTACCATCAAGCCCCCAGTGGGTTACTGCTGCCACGATAATGAGCGGGCCCAGGGTTCTTGCAAGTTCGCCGCCAACCATGAAGAAACTCATGCCCTTACCCAGTTTATTGCCTGAAATATGCCTGATCATTACCGGTGATGGAACATGGAACATTGTTGAGCTTAAGCCTGCAATAAAAAGGAGGATAGCAAGGATCAGGTAGCTGGGTGCAAGCCCGATCAGGCTCATGGAAATAGTGGTAATTGCCGGAGCAAAAATGACAAAATACCGTACTTTGAAATTGTCGGCAAGGATACCTATAAAAGGATTGAAAAGGGAGGGGATTCTCTGAATAACCGATAACATTCCTGCCAAAGAAAGGCTTATCCCAAGTTTTTCAACAATAAGAGGAAGGATGGGAGCAAGGAATGAGGAGTAAATATCATGTGCCAGATGAGCCAGACTAATGGAAACCACATCTCCCGAGCGAAAATTTTTCTTATGTTGAATTTGATTTTTATTTTCTTCCACAAAAGCAATCCTTAAAGCATACTGATTAATTCACTCATGATCACAGTCATTTTCTCTTCGGCTTTGGCAGCAACCTTCTGAACGGCCTCATGAGTAATGGTTTCAATTTTTCCGGGCACTCCCAGGTCAGTAATAATTGAAATTGCAAAGCATGGAAGGCCCATCTGATGAGCCACGATTGTTTCAGGGACTGTTGACATTCCTACTGTATCGGAACCAATGATTCGAAAATACTTATATTCAGCAGGGGTTTCGAAGGTGGGCCCTGTTGTTGCAGTATAAATACCTTCTTTTACATTTATTTGTTTCTTTTGGGCAATTTTTTTTACTTTCAGAATAAGATCTTTGGAATAAACTTGTTCCATATCGGGAAAACGAACGCCAAATTCAGGGTAGTGCTTTCCTATTAATGGGTTTGGAATCAGGTTAATATGGTCAGTAATGATCATCAGATCCCCAATCTCAAATTCCGGATTTACGCCCCCGCTAGCATTCGATAAAAAGAGGTATTTAATGCCTAAAAATTTTAATATTCTCACAGGAAAGATTACATCCTGAATATTGTAACCTTCGTAGTAATGAAACCGTCCCTGCATGGCAACCACCTTTTTATTTCCCAGTATCCCGAAAATGAGCCTGCCATGGTGGCCATCCACCGTAGATACCGGGAAGTTGGGTATTTTTTCATAGTCCATCTCATGATGTATGGCTATTTCATTGACAAGGCCACCAAGCCCGGTTCCCAGGATTATTCCAATTTCGGGTTTAAAAGGAATAGTTTCTTCAAGAAAAGAGATTGTTTCTTTTATTTTTCCTAACATAATCAACAATGTATTTCACAAAGGATGCCTTTGCTCTGTTATGAAAACTTACTTCAATAGGAATGTAATACCAGAATCTTTTTTCAGGTAAAACTTTATCCTTATATCCAACAAGGCGCATGGCATCTTTCTCAGTAGTAATAATTATTTTATTCTCATTTTCAATGTTATTAAATGTATCTTCGATATGTATCATATCTTTTGGAGCAAAGTTATGATGATCCGGGAATTTTATTTCTTTAATTTTTGGAGAAATACTGCGAGTATGTCTTCGAAGTGGCCTGGAATTTGCAATTCCGGTAACTAAAAGAATACTGTACTTTCCGGTTTTGCAATCCTCTTTCAACAATGTAGCAGCAGAATCACTAAAAACCGGTTTCATCTCTCCATATTTTATGGTTGTGAAAAAGAGTTTCTGATAAGGATAAAGATTCATTTCACTGAGAATAATTCTTTGTTCAATCGGCTTTAGATTCTCAGGGCATTTAGTTGTAACTACGATATGGGCTCTTGTTTTTTCAGAAGGGCTTTCCCTCAGCCGGCCTAAAGGGAGATAGTGATCTTTGGATAAGGGCTGATTAAAATCGATCATCAGAATCGACAGCCCGGGTATCACATATCTGTGCTGATAAGCATCATCAAGGAGAATGACATCCAGCGAATTATCACGTTCTATCAGTTCTCTGATGCCATGAACCCTGTTTTTATCAACCGCCAGGGTAACCTCCGGAAACTTTTTCTTCATTTGTAAAGGTTCATCACCAAGGTCATCTAGTGTAGAACTTTGATTTGCCAACAGAAAGCCTTTCGATTTTCGCTTATAACCACGGCTGAGTATGGCCACCTTAAATTCCTTTTCAAGAATGGAAACCAGAAACTCAATAAAAGGTGTTTTCCCTGTTCCTCCAACGGTTATGTTTCCAACACTTATAACCGGAATATGAAATTCTACTGAGCGCAGGATGTGATAATCAAAAAGTAAATTTCTGATAAAGGCAATCAATCCGTATATCATTGAAAATGGCTTCAATAATAAATACCAGAAAATATTATTTTTTGATGGTCTGTTCATTTAAATTATTCAGCCCGGATTTTATCCGGGGAAAGATTAATAAACTCTTAAATAATAGGGTAACCGCATTTGAATCTGGAATGAATTTTTGAGTTGCTGCAGTTCTTCATACAGATTATAATACTCACCCAGTTCGGCTTTGATGTTCTTTGTACGAATTTCAGAGTATAGATTCCTCATGATCATTTCAAAGGGGTCTTCAAGTTCAGGATATTCAACAATCCTGTAGTGATCAAGATCAGTCATTTCTGCAGCAATATCAATGGCTTTTGTTAAACCACCAAAAATATCTACCAGTCCGTTTTCTTTTGCGTTGATTCCACTCCAAACCCGCCCCTGGCCAATAGAGTCAACAGTAGAAACAGTCATCCCTCTGCCTTCGCTGACATGAGAGATAAAGTCCTGGTATGTCTTTTCAATTCCGGATTGAATGTATTCTCTTTCTTTCGGCCTCATAGGTCTGTAAATTGAACCCAGGTCGGCATTATTATTGGTTTTTGCCACATCAAAGGTCAGCCCAAGCTTCTCATTGAATAATTTTTCTGCATTAGGAATAGTGCCAAATACTCCTATTGATCCGGTTATGGTCATTGGATGGGCAACCAGGGTATCTGCCGGTGCCAGAATGTAATAACCTCCTGATGCTGCAAGATTTCCCATGGATCCGATGACTGGCTTTGTTTTTTGGGCAAGTTGAACTTCTCTCCAGATATGCTCCGAAATCAGGGCACTTCCTCCCGGTGAGTTTACACGAAGGACGATGGCCTTAATGGTAGAGTCTTTTCTTGCTTTTCTAATGGCCTTAACAAAACGGGGTCCGCCAATACTAGACTCAGCTCCCCTGTCAACTCCAATAACTCCCGATGCATAAATTACGGCAATTTTACTTTTCGCAAGTCCCCTTTTCGAAGAGGAATGTTTTGGCACCTTTGCATATTTTGAAGAATTAACGAAACGCAATTTTTTATTTGGATCAATCCCTGATTTTTTCCTCAGTAAATCCCTGATTTCATCTTCGTACATTAAACCATCAATCATTCCGGCTTTAACAGCATCAACAGGTTGCCGGATGCTAAGATTATCAGCAATTTTGTTTAGTTCATCAACGGAGACATTTCTGGATACAGAAATGTCTGTTAAGATTTTATTCCAGATAGACTCCAGGTATGCCATGATCTGTTCCCGGCTTGCTTCACTCATATCCTTTCGGAAGTATGGTTCCACCGCACTTTTGAATTTACCATGACGAAGAATCTGCATTTCTATTCCGAGTTTGTCCAGGGCTCCTTTGTAATACATAGTCTCAGATCGGAGACCCCTGAAATCAAAATAGGCTACCGGATTGCAGAAAATAGAATCGGCAATTGTGGCCAGGTAATAGGAGGTCTGGGGAAAGAATGAATTTGCCCAGGCAATAACAAATTTACCGGATGTTTTGAAATCCTCCAGCGCCTCTCTTAACTCCTCCTGTGTTGCAATCCCGGGTGTTGCTGACCCTATATCAAGAAAGACACCTTCAATTTTTGGATCTGACTTCGCCTTTTTCAGATTTTTCAGAATATCATTTAACCCTGTTTTTGGCTGCAGGTCAAAACTCATAAAATCAAAATTGAACGAATTCCCGGGACTCCGGTCCGGGATACTTTGATTGATTTTAAGATGTAAAATTGTCTGATCTTTAATGCTGACAGGTTTGTCCGCAGTTGAGATCATGGCCCCGATGATGCCAAAAACCAAAAGAGTTATTACAAAAACAGAAAGAATGATTCCTGTTATGGTTGCTAAAGTGTACTTTAAAAAACTTTTCATAGATCTGTATTAGGTAAATTAAATTGTACTACAAAGTTAGACGCTAAAGTATAAAATAAAAATGGAATGATATATTTGCTGTAATTTTCTTAAAGATTTTAAGAAACAGGGTTTGCTGAAAAAGTATGTAGCGCATTAGATTCAAGGCGGCAAGGCGAAGCCAACGAAGAAGATGATGTGTTACAGGCCAACAAAAAAATGCAAACTTATTTGTTCATCTTATAAAAAAAGCTTACATTTTAAACAACAATAATTATATATAACGTATTAACATTTAGTTAATTTTGTATTTTACAGCTAACCCTGAATAAATATTTTTAAATTTATGATTCTGGTCATTCTTGGGAGTAATACAGGTGAAAGGCAAATGGTTTTGCAAAATGCCAGAGAGCTTATTTCCCGGGAAGCCGGGAAGATAGTCCGACAATCTTCGGTTTATGAAACGGTACCCTGGGGTTTTGAAACGAAAGATCTCTTTTTGAATCAGGTTGTGGAAATTGATTCGGTATTAGCGGCACCGGAGTTGATGACATGCCTTCTGAAAATTGAAACTTCCATGGGCAGGGTCCGGGAATATTATGGCTACCACTCACGGATCATTGATCTGGATATTTTGTTTTACAATGATTTGATTTTATCTTTACCTGAACTCGTATTACCCCATCCCCGCTTACATTTGCGAAGGTTTGTCCTGATACCTTCTAATGAGATTGCCCCGGGACTCATCCATCCGGTATTTAATAAAAGTATTAAACAATTACTGGATGAATGCAAAGATCCTTTGGCCGTGGAAAAAATAGATTAGCCGGGTTTATTTAGTGCTTCTAAGACAACTCTTAATTTTTCAAGTGGCTTCATAGAAGACGCCAAAGACAAGACTTTCGAAGCTTTGAAAATCAGGGAGTTTACTTTTGTAAATGACCGTTTTCAAAACGAGAATAACGCAATATTTGGCGTTTTCTAAGAGACACTATTTAAGGAATGGTTTTAGCAGTCTGGTCAGTAAGCCTGCATTTTTAAATGAAATAGAAGAATAATTATACTCCTGAGCTCCGAAATGCCTGAAGATTTGCTCCATCTTTTCCAGGTTCTTTGGATGATGTTTACCGGAAATCATTTTCGGGAAATGTAGTCCTGGAAGCTCAAATTTAAGTGTCAGATTTTGTCCGGCATTTCTTTCAATAAACCGATGAATTAAAAAGATCAACGGAGTTTCAAAATCTTCTGTCTGATTAAAAACGGTTAACAATAATGTTGTATTTTGGCGGAAACTGAAAAAGCAACTACTGGCAATAAGGTTGTTAAATTCCGAATATACACCGTTAATCTCACAGACCTGATAGTGGATTCCCCTTGAAAGTAAACGTCGAAGTTTATTTTCTTCTTCTTTTTGCACAATACCTGAAGACTTTTTCCATAAAAAAATAAAGTCATTTGGTGCCAGCTGTTTCATTAATGAGAAACCTTCGTTTTTAGCCAGGTTAACCCGATCGTGAATGGCTTTATCATATTTTGCTGAAATCTGATGTGCGGATGAAATAAGATCAAGCTCAAATATTTTCTGTTTTCTGGCTTTAAAGTTAGCAGGAACTACTGAGTTATATTTATTTAAGTTTAATTGGATCCATTTAAATCGGCGTGGTAAAAAATCAAGAAATGCTTTGATTTTTACCGGGTTTATGTTTTCTCTGGAAAAAATGCCCAACTGAAGAGTTAAAAAGGGCTGGGCCAGATAATTTAAACCAAATTTGGTTTTCAGAGGAAGAACCATACCGCTTTCATAATCTCCATCAATCAGTATTCCCCATTCTTCGCAAACGGAATTCAAGTACCACGACCATGCGTAAAATGAACCATTGACGGAGTCATTAATTAGCTGATCCCATTTTCCAAAATCTATTTGGTCGTATGTCAGGTACCGGATTTTAATTTTGAAAAGTTTTATTTTACTGACCCCAAGTTACAAAATTCTTTCGTCAGCAAAGCTATAATAGTGCTGTCCTCCGATTATAATATGATCAAGCACCTGAATATCATGAAAATCAGCAGCTTGTTTAATCTTTTTTGTGATCTGAATATCTGAGGTGCTTGGTTCGAGATTCCCTGATGGATGATTATGGCTGATAATAATGGAAGAAGCCAGCTTTTCTATTGCATGTTTAAGGATAATCCGTACATCTATTACCGTACCTGAAACACCTCCCTGACTTATTTTAACCTGATCTATAACCCGGTGAGATCTGTTCAGATACAAAACCCAGAATTCTTCATAGGAAAGGTCTTCAACAAAAGATTGTACATACTCAAAAGCATCACGACTGCCTGAGATTTTTTGTTTTTGCTGTATTTCTGAAAGTTTTCTCCTTCGGCCCAGTTCTAAGGCGGCTATCATCGTAATGGCTTTTGCCTCGCCAATACCTTTGACCTTTTCCATATCTTTAACTGAAAGTTTTCCCAGCTCATTCAGGTTGTTTTTTACAAGTGAAAGTGTCTTCCTTGCAATTTCAACGGCGGATTCATTTTTCTTTCCGGTCCGGATCAATATGGCAAGTAATTCCGCATCAGACAGGCTTTTAATGCCCTTAGTGAGAAGCTTTTCCCGTGGCCGGTCTTCAGGTGCCCAGTCTTTGATCTTAAGATTCTTTGATTCCTCCATAGAGTTAATACTGATAATTGTATGATTTATATACGAAACAGGAGGGGTGTTAGTTTAGAGATGAGAGGCTTTTTTGGAAATAAAAAAGCCCCCCTGATAACAGGAAGGCTGAAGTTATATAGAGTTATCTGAATACTACGCTGATAACTGATTCACGTGTTTAGTGAGTTTTGCTTTAAGGTTAGAAGCTTTATTTTTATGGATAACATTTATTTTTGAAAGCTTATCCAGCATGGAAGTTACCTGAGGAAGCAGCTCACCGGCTTCCTTTTTATCTTTCATTCCACGTAACTTTTTGACAGCATTCCGTGTCGTTTTTGCATAATACTTATTATGTACCCGCCTTACTTCGGTTTGTCTGATTCTTTTTTTTGAGGATTGATGATTTGCCATTATCTTTAAAATAAATTTTATTTTGTAGTCCGTAGGGGAATCGAACCCCTGTTACCAGGATGAAAACCTGGCGTCCTAACCCCTAGACGAACGGACCAGATCGAACTTTTTTTGTTCGGACTGCAAAGGTAAAATAATTTTTTTGTTACGAACAAAAATTTTACAGAAAAATTAAAAAGGAATTAACCTGCATTATAAGATGTATGTAAAAACAAGAGTATTCAGAATAAATATCGGACAGAAATGCCAAATTGCAAGAAATCAAAATCAGCGTATCCAATCATGTTAAACAAAGGAGTCCAGTCAAAACCTATACTTATCGGAGCTTCCTGAAACCAGTAGTTTATACCGGCGATGGCTTCAAGTCCAAAAACTAGCTGATACTCTGGTACATCTACCCAGGGACTTTTATTATTATAGTAACCCAGGGCAGCACCTCCACCAAAGTACCAATATAATCCCGGATAAATATTGGTTTCCATGTTATATTCATATTTAAAGGATGTTGAAAGTCCTTTCCATCGTGTGCCAGCTATTGCTTCCAAAGATGAATGATTGTCTAAATACCGGATATAACTGATTCCAAAAGGTAAGCCTGCGCGAATACCAATGGCATTCTTATGATCCTGGGCAATAGTATATGAACACTGCATAAAAAGCCCGATGATTATTCCTAATATTGTTTTCCGAAACATAGCAAACAAAGGTAATACATTTTTTTATACGAAAAGCACCAGACTTACTGCCATTACTATCATGCCTGCAATAAGACCATAAATTGATAAATGATGCTCACCATATTTCTGTGCGGCAGGAAGGAGTTCGTCAAGGGAAATGAAAACCATAATCCCGGCTACCCCTGCAAATAGAATTCCAAAAACCAGTTCATTCATAAATGGTAGTAGGATCAGATAACCTATTAAGGCGCCAACGGGCTCTGCTAATCCGGATAAAAATGATAACCAGAAAGCTTTTTTTTTGTCTCCCGTTGCAAAATAAATAGGTACAGAAACAGCAATGCCTTCGGGAATGTTATGGATAGCAATGGCTACCGCGATTGCTATTCCCAGTTTTGGCTCAGTCAGTGCTGCGGTAAAGGTCGCCAGTCCCTCAGGAAAGTTGTGAATGGCTATGGCAAGAGCGGTAAAAAGACCCATCCTCATAAGTTGCTGATCTTTTTTTGGCTTCTTGTGCATTTCTTCTATATCTCTTAATTCATGGGGATTTTCAACCGATGGAATAAATTTATCAATGATGGCAATTACAAAAATGCCTCCAAAAAAAGATGCAATGGTTAACCACCAGCCGGCTGATTTCCCTAAAGATTCAACCAGGGAAATATTTGCTTTCTGAATAATTTCCACAAATGAAACATAAATCATAACTCCCGCTGAAAATCCCAGGGCAACAGAAAGAAATTTTGTATTGGTTCGTTTGGCAAAAAAGGCCAATGCACTGCCAATACCTGTAGATAAACCGGCGAAAAGAGTAAGTCCGAAAGCAAATAAAAAAGAGTTAAATTCCATCTGAAAGTTTAGGTCTTATATTATGGGTTAAAATTACACAATAATTGTTATAAATTGAGATCAATTATTTGTTTAAAGTCCAGACCCGAAAAATTTCCTGAAGACATGATCAGAAAATTGGTATTTTTCACAGGAGTATTTTCCAAGATTTTTATTATTTCATCCGGACGGGTACATACAATGATGTTGTTCGTTCCAAATGCAGTTTCTACCTGTTTTTTACTGATCGGTTTCAGCTTTTTATGTTTTAGGGTTTCAGGACTGAAATAAACGATGGCCTGATCTGCTTTTTCCATTGTATGACTATACTGAGGAAGGAAATCTTCTTTCAGGCTGCTGAAAGTATGTAGCTCAAAAATGGCAAATAGTCTTCGATCAGGATATTGTTCTTTAGCAGCCTGGACGGTTGCCTTTAATTTGGAAGGAGAGTGAGCAAAATCATAAAATACGGCAGAGGTAGCTGTTTTTTTCAAAAGCTGTAATCGGCGGGCCGCCCCCCGGAAGGAAACAATGGCTTTGTAAAATTGTTCTTCACTGATACCCAGTTCCATGCAAATAAGTTTTGCCCCTTCCAGGTTTTGCATGTTGTGTTTGCCAAATATCTTAACAGGTAATTTTTGATCTTTTACAAGCAGAACCGTTTCATCTTCTCTGGTTTCATAAGGATGAGTTTGGTAAGGCTTATAATTACGGTTGGAGGGTCCGTCTGAAATAATTTTACGGAGGTTTTCATCATCTGCCTGATAGATAATGGTTGCATAGGGTTCGGTCTTTTCTATGAAAATACTAAACTGATTGAGATAATTCTCAAATGTTGGGAAAACATTCACGTGATCCCATGCAATTCCAGTGATCAGAGCTACATGTGGTTGGTAAAGGTGAAATTTTGGCCTTTTATCCAGGGGGGAGGAAAGATATTCATCTCCCTCAAAAATGGCGATGGGTGCTTCATGTGTGAGTTTTACCATGGTTTCAAAACCATCCAGTTTGGATCCGACGAGATAATCAAAATCAAAATGGTTAAGTTTTAATACATGCATCACCATTGATGTAATGGTAGTTTTACCATGGCTTCCTCCCACTACAACCCTTTTTTTATGTTTTGTTTGTTCAAACACATACTCCGGAAAGGAGTAAACCTTTATATTTAATTCTTTTGCTTTGATTAATTCCGGATTATCCGGTCGTGCATGCATACCAACAATTACAGCATCCAGTACAGGTGTGATACGGGCAGGGACCCATCCTTTTTTTTGAGGGAGAAGCCCGTATTTTTCAAGCCTGGATTTTGCAGGTTCAAAAATTTCATCGTCCGAACCACTTATATTATAATTTTTATTATGCAGGGCAATAGCCAGATTATGCATGATGCTCCCTCCGATTGCAATCAGATGAATATTCATTTTATATGGTTTCTTAATTTTGAGTTAATTATATTTGTTCAAAATTAGAATAATATTCGTTATGATGGAAACAAAAGTATTCCCGGTTCATATTTCAAATTTCAAACTGGATGGCGGTGCGATGTTTGGAGCTGTTCCCAAAACAATCTGGCAGCGATATTACCCGGCGGACGAGAAAAATTTATGCAATTGGTCATTAAGATCACTGCTTTTTGATAATGGCAAACAAAAAGTGTTGATTGATAACGGTTGCGGGGATAAACAAAGTAATCGTTTTTTCAGTTTTTTGTATATGAATGGTGGCGACGGATTGCAGGGGGGACTGAAAAAATGTGGTTATTCCCCGGATGATATTACCGATATGGTCCTTACACACTTGCATTTTGATCATTGTGGGGGCGGGGTAAGGTATAATTCAGCCAGGACCGGTTTTGAACTGGTATTCCCAAATGCCACCTACTGGGTCAGTAAGCAACAATGGGAATGGGCAATGAATCCGAATAAAAGGGAAAAGGATTCCTATCTTGAAGAAAATATTATTCCAATGATGGATAGTGGCCGGTTAAAGTTTATTGAAGAGGACACGGAATTGTTTCCCGGGTTTGAAGTCCGCCTTTTCAACGGGCATACTGAAGGGCAGGTGATCCCATTTATCTCTCATAAAGGAAAAACCATTGTTTTCACCGCTGACCTGATCCCTTCTTCAGTCCATGTGCCCATTCATTATAATATGTCATACGATGTCAGACCTCTGGTAACTATGGAAGAAAAGGAGAAATTTTTAGAGGAGGCAGTTGAAAAAGACTATATCCTGTTTTTTGAGCATGACCTTTATAATGAGTGCTGTACGCTGAAGAAATCAGCCTCAAAAATCATGGTAAAAGAAACTTTTTCTTTGGAAAAATATTTGCAAACAATCTAAAAAAACTTCCAGAAAAACAGTAAATTCTTAAAACAAATTAAAAACAGAATTACTGAAACAATGCTGTCGGCCCAAATGAGTTTCCTGAGCTGAATTTTACTTGAAAGGATTAGATAACTGCTAAACAGCCTTAATAAAAGTTGAATTGTAAAGAACAGAAAAAGAGGAACCCCGTTCTTGTTCCAGGATCTTGCCGAGGTGATATTTCCACGAATTATCTCTGAGAAACTACGTGACAAACCCGTTGTGGGAGATGGTTTATGCAGAATACTTTCATATACCGAAGGAACCGGATGATTATCTTTTTGTGCTGAGAAGATCAGGGAATATGAAAAAATAAGAATTATAATTCCTGCAAATGAAATATTCAGAATAAGATAGGGGTGAAAAATGATCTTTTTCAAAAAACAGATTACTTCCTGGTTGAACTACTATCGGGAATTTCAGAATCGGAACTTTGTTGAACAGCATCCAGACTGTCTTTCTTTTCCAGTTCTTCCAGGGTCTTTTCCAGATCCGAATCTGTTTTTTCCATATCCGATTCCACCTCATCCCCATACTCCTTTTCAAATTTATTGACAAACTCCTCAATGATAACATCCAGTTTCCCGTCTTCATTATCAAGATTTTTGAGAAATAACCCACCGGCTGAAAAAAACAAAAGCCATACTGCAGCAATTAGCGTACCTATGATGGAAATAATCAAACCTGATAAAATAAGTCCTGTGCTACCATTTGCACTCCGGGCCTGCGAAAGCCCGACAATTGCAAGAACAATTGCAATTACCCCTGGAAGTAAGGCAAAAATTCCTATACATGGAATAAATGCAATGAGTAAAGCAAGTATCCCTAAAATCAGGGAGGCTATTCCAAATCCCTGTCCGGCCGTAGTTTTTACAGGTTCTTCCATTTTTAAGAAGCTTTGTTCATATTCTTTGCAATCAAAGTTATGAAATTATTTTAAAAGAAAGAGAGATGTAAAAAAAATCTTTATTTCAAAATCCGGAGTAAATCCTCTTCCAGGCTCTTTTTGGGTGACTCGGTGATCCTGCCAGTCTCTTTATTATTCTTATAAACAATGATCGTTGGAACCTTCTCTATATCAAATTTTGAAATATCTTCACCGGGAACCAGTTTTACCCTGTTCACATTGATGAGTTCAATCTGATCTTCAGTAAAACCGATTTCATCAAGAATACGGTATAACCGTGGGACTTCTCTTCTGCTGTCAGAGCACCAGGTCCCCATTACTACAACTATATTCAGATTATTTTTGCTGATTTCAGAAAGGATGTGGATGGTTTTTTGTTCCGGTACATAGTTTTCATAACCTTCATCAAACCAGGTTTGGAATTCAGGCATAACAAAAGCATCTCTGTTACAATGGCCAATAAGTATAACAGAGTTCGTTGCTTCAGAAAAAACGGTTTTGTTTATTTCCTGACTATTAGCAATTGTAGTCAGAAAGATAAAAGATAACAATACAGAAAATATAGTTTTCATTTCTAATAATTTTTTTAATTAAATGTAAATGAATTAATGTTTCGCAGGTAAAGTAGTCTGGCATAATATATTGATATTAAGATTGTTGATCTTAGTGAGTCCTTTGTGATATCCTTTGGGACCTTAGTGGTTAAAATTGGAAACTCTATATTACCACTAAGGAACACTAAGGAATGCACAAAGGTATCACAAATTAAAAAGTTCAAAAATGGAAATATTAAGTAATTAATTATCATGGATATAATTTAGTTATGGATTTTTAACTGATTAAATATCATACAACTACCTTTAAGTGCGAAACATTTGTAAATTAACTTATACTATGGATCAAAAGATCGAGGATCTTAATCGCGGCATTTGCAACAGACGATCCGGGACCAAAAATAGCAACTACACCACTACTGTAAAGGAATTCATAATCCTGAGCAGGAATCACACCACCGGCAATAACCATGATATCCTCCCTGTCGAGCTTTTTAAGTTCTTCAATAACCTGTGGTATCAGAGTTTTATGCCCACCTGCAAGGCTGGATACGCCAAGAACATGTACATCATTTTCCGCCGCCTGATGAGCAGCTTCCACAGGAGTCTGAAATAGTGGCCCAATATCCACATCAAAACCGATATCTGCATAACCGGTAGACACTACTTTTGCACCTCTGTCATGCCCGTCCTGACCCATTTTTGCAATCATTATACGTGGTTGTCGTCCTTCCATCTCAGCAAATTTGCGGGTAAGTTCTCTGGCTTTTTCAAAGTCGGGATTTCCGCTGGTTTCAGATGAATAAACACCAGAAACAGATCGTATTACGGCTTTATATCTTCCGGAAACCTTTTCAATGGCCATGGAGATTTCTCCCAGGGTAGCTCTGCTCTTAGCTGCTTCCACCGAGAGTTCAAGTAAGTTACCTTTTCCTGTTTGAGCAGCTTTTGTAATATTTTCCAGTGCTGTTTTTACTTCTTCTCCGTTTCTTTCTGTTTTTAGCTTTTTCAAACGTTTAATTTGGGATTTACGAACAGCGGAATTATCAACTTCCAGAATATCCAAAGGATCTTCCTTCTCAAGCTGATGACTGTTCACTCCAACAATGATATCTTTTCCGGAGTCAATGCGGGCCTGCTTTCTGGCAGCGGCTTCTTCAATTTTCATTTTGGGTATTCCGGTATCAATGGCCTTGGCCATTCCTCCAAGTTCTTCAATCTCTTCAATAAGATCCCATGTTTTATGGACCAGCTCATGCGTTAATCGTTCCATATAATATGAACCACCCCAGGGATCCACATTCCTTCTAATTTGGGTTTCTTCTGCTAGATAGATCTGCGTGTTCCTTGCAATCCGGGCTGAGAAGTCCGTTGGCAATGCGATTGCTTCATCCAGTGCATTGGTGTGAAGGGATTGAGTGTGACCAAGCACTGCAGCCAGCGCCTCAATGGTTGTCCGGGAAACATTATTAAATGGGTCCTGCTCGGTGAGGCTCCATCCTGAAGTCTGACAATGTGTGCGCAGAGCCAGAGATTTTGGGTTTTTCGGGTCAAATTGCTTTACAATTTTTGCCCATAACAAACGGGCTGCTCTCAACTTGGCAATTTCCATGAAATGGTTCATGCCAATTCCGAAAAAGAAGGATATTCTGGGAGCAAAAGCATCAATATCAAGGCCCGCTTTTATTCCTGTTCTCAAATATTCCAGACCATCTGCCAATGTATAGGCAAGTTCAATATCTGCCGTTGCTCCGGCTTCCTGCATGTGATATCCGGAGACACTGATTGAATTAAACCGGGGCATTTTTTGTGAAGTAAATTCAAAAATATCAGCAATGATACGCATGGACATATCCGGTGGATATATATAGGTGTTCCGTACCATGAATTCCTTCAAAATATCATTCTGAATGGTTCCGCTAAGTTTATTTAGCGGAACTCCCTGTTCCAGCCCGGCTACAATATAAAAAGCCATTACCGGCAATACTGCCCCGTTCATTGTCATGGAAACAGACATATCCTGCAATGGGATTTGATTAAACAAAACTTTCATGTCAAGAACAGAATCAATTGCCACCCCTGCTTTACCTACATCACCTTCCACTCTCTTGTGATCAGAATCATACCCGCGATGGGTGGCAAGGTCAAATGCAACTGACAAACCTTTTTGACCCGATGCAAGATTTCTCCGGTAAAAAGCATTGGATTCCTCTGCAGTAGAGAAGCCTGCATACTGCCGGATGGTCCATGGCCTTGTAACGTACATGCTTGAGTACGGACCCCTTAAAAAAGGAGGGATGCCCGCTACGAAATCCAGATGGTCAGCCGGAGCCAGGTCTTCCCGGGTAAAAACACTTTTCAGATCAATTTGCTCCGGAGTTTTCCATAATTCTCCTTCGGGTGATAGCTTTCCGGGATCTCTTGTTTTCTTTCTGAAATCTATATTCGTGAAGTCGGGTCTCATTGTATTCTATTTATTTCATTTTGAGTTAAAACTGATTCCTCGTTCTTTATGAATCATGACTAATGTTTCAAGCACATTTGACCTGAGGTGAACAAAATATTTAATACCTGATTTTTTTAATGCAATGATGTCCTTTTCAGGATTTCCGGCTACAACCAGAGTTGCATTTTTTATTTGCCCTGCTAGAGAAGGGATGTGCTCAATATACTCCTTGTCGGAACTACAGAAAATGACAACATCCGGTTTTATTTGCTTACACTGCTTTATCCCTTCCTCAGTAGATGATATGCCGGTGAGATCCTTTATTGAGAACCCACCACAACCGAAAAAGTTGGATGCAAAAATTTTTCTTGCTGTTCGGACAGCCGGGTCCCCGAATGGGAATAATACAGCAACGGGTTTGTTGCCCCCGGGTGATTCCGCAACTTTTCGCAAGTCTTCAAATTCTGTTGCCCCCCTTTGATTAAGCCAGGATATTTCTTCATTTGCTGAAGGGAACTCTTCTTCGGGGTATTGTTCATTAATATCAGAATAATGATTTGTTCCCACCAAAATCTCTTTCCTTGCAGCAATATTCTTTTTTCTTATGCTCTGTCTTTTTTTGAGTTCTTCCTGAATATATCCGGTCTTACAGGCATGTATAAATCCTCCGCGGTTTTCAATTTCCTTGAACAGGGTCCAGGCCTCTTCTGCAATCGAGTCCGTCAGGCTTTCAATATAATAAGAGCCGGCAGCAGGATCAGCTACCTTATCAAAGTAGGCTTCTTTTTTAAGGATGATCTGCGTATTCCTGGCAATTCTTTCTGAAAAATTTCCAGGCTTTTTTGTAAGTTGATTGAATGGAAACTGCCCGACGGAATCAGCCCCACCCAGGGCGGCTGATAAAGCCTCTGTTGTGTAGCGCAACATGTTTACCCAGGGATCCAGTTTTGTCTTGTTCCACCAGGAAGGCACAGACCGGATAAAAGTTTTTTCATTACCGGGGATATCCTTGTTATAAGTATTTATCAATGTTGACCAGAGTAGCCGCGCAGCCCTTATTTTGGCAATTTCCATAAAATAATTTGATCCAATTCCCAATATCATTTGAATATGCCTGGATATAACATCAGCTGTTTGACCTGTTTCAGTCAATGAAAAAAGAAACTCGGAACCCATAGAAAGGCAAATACCCAACTCCTGGGGAATGGTTGCTCCTGCATTATTTAAAATATTTCCGTGAATGGATAAAAGACAAAATCCGGGAAGATTATTGTTCATTTCCTGAATTAAAGAAGAGGCCTTTTGCAATTCCTTCTTAATATCCTTTTTATTAGGATCTGTTTCATATAGATATTCGATGAAGGGGTCGAATTCGATTGCTCCTTTTATTTTATGCGTATCGTAATTGCTTTTTTGAAAATAATTCATCAAAAAAGAATAAAGCTCCTGAGGTTGGTTTCCGGTATTAAAGCAAAGTCTTACTTTCTCCGGGTTTATTTTTAGCAGGAGATTTTCCACATCTTTATCCGTAATTGCAGATGTTGTTTCAATTTCAACTTCTGATACACCAGAACGAATAGCTGTCCTGATATTCTGGTTGGTTTCATCCATGTTTTCTGCCATAAAACGCTGGTGAATAAGCCAGTTATTACTTTTCGTTTTCACCCCTCTGTTATAAGGGGTCTCACCAGGTGTGGTATCCAGATAACTCAACGCGGCAAGATCATCCCGGGTATAAACAGGAGATACTTCAATCCCTTCCGGGCTTTTCCAGTTGAGTTCTTCAAAAGCTTTTACTTTTAAATCGGAAACAATTTTCTTTTCCCAGGCCTTTTTATCTGTAGCGGCAAATTCAGAGAAGAAATTGTTATGTAGCTGATCGTTCGGCATAGTTTACATTAATTTATGACAAAGGTAAGTCAATTTGGGTTAGTTAAACCAATGATATTTATCATTTCTGCATGTTTTGGAAACAGAAGAAAACTAACCTGAAATAAAACTCTTTGGCATAAGCATTTAAGTCATGCCACATGAGTTTCCAAAAAGCATTGGGGGCTTATGCCCACCAGGAATAAATTAGAAAAAATAGCTGATTCCCAGGGTGATATGATACGCTCTGACCGGCATTTCCCAGACTGCTGAAACTATTTCTCCTTCACCTGTTCCATCATCTATTTTATCCTCAAGATTAAGTTTTGCCTCACTTGCAAAATAGTCAGCTCCTAACCTGAAACCATACATTTCAGAAGGCTTAAACTGGAGACCTGCACCCAGTAAATAACCAAAAGCAACATTATGACCGGCAGAATTACTGGTAATTTCTACATTTGTATAAGTAATATAAATATTCCTTTCCGGGGGAGTAATCACACTCATCCCACCCTGTGCTTTTAATTCCAGGGATAAACGCCCGAATGGAAAGGAAAGAACAGGGCCTGCAAAAAGATTTACATATGTCCATTGAGAAGTAATAAACCGGACATTTGCATCATCCGGAATGGTTACATCATGGAGATTTTCAAGATAAGTAATCCAGTCTGTCTTCAGCTCTTCTTCTGCTGTTCCGTTCATGCCAAATGTAGCTGTACCACCAACACCCAGAAATTTCATGAAGTAATAATTGCCCTGAAAATTTAGGGAAAAACCGCTTTCTGCATATCCGGTTTTGTTGGCTTCAGTAGTAGATGCATAATCTCCCATTGGGATTGACCCTCCCATTGACAGACCTATGTAATTGTCCTGAGCAGATGCAAACCCTGCAAAAAGGCAGCTTATTAATATGAATAATCTTATACGTTTCATCTGTTTAAAATTTTTAATAACTTGGTTACAAATTAACTAAAAATTTAAGAACAGATGTAACCACTCCGTTCTCCCATGAACTTGTTTTAATCCTTTTCGTGTGTGAACTTTTGATTAAAAAAGTTCATGTTCGTTTCATGTAGAATTTTCCTGATTTAACTTTTCAAATGTACAAAAAAAACTGAAACTGTATTTTATCTATAAATGACACCGCTATTTTTAGTTCATAATTCGAAAAAAGAAAAAACCTTTCCTGATTCAGATTAAAGAGGAAAGGTTTATAGAAACTTTTTATTTTAAACTATAAGGTTCCAATCATTTTTGAGGGATCAACCCAGAGGTCAAACTGCTCAGCAGTCAGAAGGCCCAGGTCAAGTGCGGCCTCTTTTAAGGTTGTGCCCTCTTTATGAGCCTTTTTGGCAATTTTTGCTGCATTTTCATAGCCAATATGAGTATTTAAGGCAGTAACCAGCATTAAGGAGTTTTCCAGGTTTTTCTTAATGTTTGGCAGGTTTGGTTCAATTCCAACCATACAATTATCGGTAAATGACACGCAGGCATCGCCTAATAATCTGGCAGATTCCAAAAGGTTATGTATCATTACCGGTTTAAAAACATTGAGTTGGTAATGTCCCTGCATCCCTCCTACGGCAATGGTCATATCGTTACCAATAACCTGGGCACAAACCATGGTAAGTGCTTCATTCTGGGTTGGGTTTACTTTTCCCGGCATGATGGATGATCCCGGCTCATTTGCCGGAAGGTTGATTTCACCGATCCCGCATCTTGGACCTGATCCCAATAAGCGGGTATCGTTCCCGATTTTCATAAGACTTACGGCCAGTGTTTTTAATGCCCCTGAAGTTTCAACAATAGCATCATGTGCCGAAAGGGATTCAAATTTGTTCTCTGCGGTCACAAAAGGATTTCCTGTGAGTTCAGCAATTTTTTGAGCAACCAGCACATCATAACCCTTGGGTGTATTTAACCCGGTTCCCACGGCGGTACCTCCCAATGCCAGTTCCGAGAGGTGGGGTAAGGTGTTTTTTAAAGCCTTTAATCCATGCTCAAGCTGTGAAGAATAAGCTGAAAACTCCTGACCCAGAGTTAAAGGAGTGGCATCCATCAGGTGGGTACGCCCGGTTTTTACTATATCCTTGTACTCATTGACTTTTATATCAATTGAATTCTTTAATTTTTTCACTCCGGGAATGGTTACCCGTGAAATCATTTCGTAAGCAGCAATATGCATGGCTGTTGGAAATGTGTCATTAGAAGATTGCGACTTATTAACGTCGTCATTTGGGTGGATGATTTTCTTGGCATCATCCAGTTTCCCTCCTTTTAGCACATGTGCTCTGTTTGCAACCACCTCATTTACATTCATATTACTTTGCGTACCGGAGCCTGTTTGCCATACTACCAACGGAAAATGATCATTGAGTTTTCCAGCAATAATCTCATCACAAACCTCCATGATGAGTCGTGCCTTTTCTTCGGGTAATACTCCAAGCTCCATATTGGCCATAGCTGCTGCTTTTTTAAGAATTCCAAAAGCATGAATAATCTCAACCGGCATTTTGCCGCTTCCGATTTTAAAATTATTCTTTGATCTTTGGGTTTGTGCCCCCCAGTACTTATCAGCGGGCACTTCTACTTCACCCATGGTGTCGTGTTCAATTCTTACTTTCATGATGTGTTAATTTTTATAAATTCGTTATAATTTTGTTAGAAAAACCTAAAATAATTCATTTAAATTTTCAGGAGGATTAGCCAAAACAGCTTTACTGTCTTTAACAACGATCGGACGCTCAATAAGTTTTGGGTTTTCAATAAGGATTTTCACCCATTGATCATCCGTAAACACTTTGCCTTTAAGTTCTTTTTTGAAAACATCTTCCTGTTTCCGGACTATTTCAAAAGGCTTTTTCCCCATTTTTTTTAAAGCATCTTTCAGTTCGTTTTCTGTGAAAGGTTCCTTAAGGTATTCCCTGATTTCATAGTCAGTTGTTTTTTCCTGTAAATAAGCAAGACCTGCCCTGCTTTTGCGACATCTGTGGTTGTGATAGATTTTTATCATAAGATTATTCTTAAATGGTTTAATATTAAAATTTTCCGCCAAATTCCATTAAATAGGCTTTTATAAAATCATTCAGGTCGCCATCCAATATGGCCTGAACATTAGAAGTTTCGTGATTTGTTCGCAGATCCTTTACCATTTTATAGGGATGCAATACATAGCTTCGTATCTGAGAACCCCATTCTATTTTAAGTTTTGCTCCTTCCAGTTTTGCCTGTTCTTCCATTTGTTTTCGGAGTTCCAGCTCATATAATGTGGATCGTAATAGTCGAAGTGCATTTTCTTTATTCTTATGTTGTGAACGGGTTTCCTGATTTTCGATTACAATACCGGTGGGGGCATGGCGAAGTCTGACTGCTGTTTCCACCTTGTTTACATTTTGTCCACCTGCCCCGCTTGAGCGGTAAGTTTCCCATGTAATGTCTGCCGGATTTATTTCAATCTCAATGGTATCATCCACTACCGGGGATACAAACACTGATGCAAAAGTAGTTTGTCTTTTTCCCTGTGCATTGAATGGAGAAATGCGCACCAGACGATGGACTCCGTTTTCACTTTTCAGATAACCATAAGCAAATTCGCCGGTAAATTCAAGCGTAACAGACTTTACACCGGCTTCATCCCCGGCCTGGTAGTCGATCTCCTTAACTTTGTAATTGTTCCGTTCGCCCCAGCGAAGATACATCCGCATAAGCATTTCTGCCCAGTCCAGGCTTTCAGTTCCTCCGGCTCCGGAGTTGATTTTCAATATGGCACCGAACGAGTCTTCCTCGTTCCTTAGCATGTTCTTTAACTCCAGTTCTTCAATCAGCTTAAAGGCAGTCTGATATTGTTCTCCCAATTCTTCCTCAGAAGCTTCTCCCTCTTTCATAAAGTCATAGATAACAGTGAGGTCTTCGAGTGCTGATTCAATTTTATCGTAGGCTTTTATCCATGCATTATCACGGGAGATTTCCTGTAGTTTTTTTTCGGCTTTCTTCGGATCGTCCCAAAAACCCGGTTGCTGAGTGATCAGTTCCTTCTCTGCAACTATTTTTTTTCGCTGGTCAATGTCAAAGATGCCTCCTCAGCGCATCCCGTCGCTTTTCAAGTTCTTTTATCTGGTCGTTGTTAATCATATTATATTTTTATAAATACAAAAATAATGAATAAGCTTAAACCTTTGTCATGGTTTGGCCTAAAGTTTTGGATATTTTTAAAAAGCTTTCAATCATTTTTTATAATTTGTTCTGCGGTTGATTTTACAAGATCGTATTCAAATCCTTTTCCTGTGGCATAACTAATTAATTTTCCCAGTTTTTTCAGGCCGGAAGAGCCTTTTGTTTCGCGGCTTTTTCTTTTTAAAAGATCCTGCAAAACCTGAAAGTAGTCTTTATCTGATATTTCAGACTTAATTGCCCGGTTGATTGTTCCTTCACTCAGATTCTTTGCTTTCAGGGAAAATCTGATTTTTAATTTACCCCATTTATTGCCCCGGAATTTTGATTTTACAAAACTTTCGGCAAATCTTTCCTCATTAATGAACTGCCCGTCTTTAAGTTCTTTCAGGATTTTTCCATGAAACTGTTCAGGAACTTCCCATTGATTCAGTTTCTTTTCAATATCGAAAGCACATTTTTCCTGTCTGGAACACAAGTACTGTGCTCGAGAAAGAAATTTTTGGTACTCTTTATTCGAATTGTTAGTTGCCATATTTAAAGTTTTCAGAAATAAGCTTAAATTTCATATAATCAATTGGATAAAAGTATCTATTTCATTTCAAATGCAAGGTTTATTATAGGTTTTTACTAAAAATCCTGCCTTTTTTACTATTGTTAGCCCATAATACATCATCTGCTTTATTGCTATGGCTTAGCTTCACCTTGCAGCTTTATATATGGCATATTCCTGACTTTTTCCGCAAGCCCTATTTATTTTTTACCCCTTTTGCCATTCGGTATTTCCCTGAGAGATCTTTCCGTATCTCTATGTTCCCAAACTGAAAGGAAGACAGCAATTGGTAAATTTCCCGGGAATGGTTTTCATTTATTTCCAGAAACAGACTTCCTCCGGGTTTTAATATTTTTTTTGCTTCAGAAATAATCTTTTTGTAAAATTTCATCGGATCATCATCCGGAACAAAAAGAGCCGAATGTGGTTCCCACAGTAATACATTCGGGTTCATCTGTTCTTTTTCTTTTTCCGTAACATAAGGAGGATTACTCACAACCAGGTCAAACTTTTCCGGTGAAAAATATTTCTGTTGTTTCAGAATATCACAAATAATAAAGCGTATCAATACCTGGTTCAGTTTACTGTTTTGGCTGGCTGTTTCTAGTATGGTTTTATCTATATCACATCCGGTAACTCCGGCTTTTGGAATGGCTTTTTTTAAAGCTATGGCAATGCAACCACTTCCGGTGCCGATATCCAGAATCTCAGGCTCTTCTTTTTCGTTGGACCGGATGATCCAATCAATCATTTCTTCGGTTTCAGGTCTTGGGATAAGGGTATGTTCGTTTACTTTGATCCGGATATTGTAGAATTCGGTTTCCCCAAAAATATACTGGATGGGTTTATGCATCTTTAAAGAGTGGATGATTTTGTTGACCCGGTCGAGATGATGCCGGTTGACCTCTGTACCTGAATTCTGATAAATGTAGTATTTGTCGAAACCAAAAACCTGTTTAAAGGTTAGATATGCTAAGCTTTGTGCCTCTCTTTTTTGGTAAAATGGAGTGATTTGAGAGAGCATATCGTTAAATAATTCTTTTACCGTCATGGTTTCGGACATTTCAATACAAAATTAGTAAACAAAGATAAATAAGTGTAAGGATGACAGGTAAAATACAAATTTGCGTATTTTTGTTTCTTTAAAGTTGGTGGACGGAGTTTGAGATAGTGAATAAAGACAAGCATACATATTTTATTAACAGGTGTCTGGAACTGGCTGGAAAAGGCATGGGTAGTACCCGGACTAACCCAATGGTGGGGTCGGTTATTGTTCATGATGGCAAAATTATTGGAGAAGGTTATCATCAGAAATTCGGGGAGAACCATGCAGAGGTAAATGCCATTGAGGCTGTGAAAGATAAAAAATTATTGAAAAACAGCACACTTTTTGTAAACCTGGAACCCTGTTCCCATCAGGGCAAAACACCTCCCTGTTCCGACCTGATCATCCGGATGGGTATTCCACATGTAGTGATTGGCATGGTTGATCCGAACGCTGTTGTTGCAGGCAAAGGAATCAGGAAAATGAAACAATCCGGGATAAAGGTGGAGGTTGGATTCATGGAAAGTGAATGTCGCTTTTTAAATCGCCGGTTTATTACATTTCATGAAAAAAAAAGACCCTATATTATATTAAAATGGGCACAATCTGCCGATGGCTTTATAGATATTGTCCGGCAAAAAGAAACAGCCATTGGCCCACACTGGATATCCGGACCATATGAGCAGATGCTTGTGCACAAATGGAGATCAGAGGAAATGGCTATTCTGGTCGGGACCAACACAGTGGAAAAAGATAATCCTGCGCTGAATGTGCGGGATTGGGCCGGAGATTCACCGCAAAGATTTGTAATTGACCGGACCCTGCGCCTTGACAATGATCTGAAGTTGATGAATGGTTCTTTCCCTTCTGTGATTTTTACTGAAAAACAACAGGCTCCCGGGACCGGAAAAAAGAGTATCCCAATTGATTTCAGTAAAGACATCTGGCCGCAGATTATGAAACATCTGTATGATCTGGACCTGGTTTCCGTATTAATTGAAGGAGGCGGGGACACCATAAATAGCCTGATAAATTCAGGTTTGTGGGATGAAGCCAGGGTATTTACTGGTTATAAGAACTTTGGTGATGGAGTAAAGGCTCCTGTGATACAGACAAAGCCAGTACAGCACCACCAAACATGGAATACTGAGCTGGGTTTTTATTTCAATGATTTAAAACCCTAGATACTAGATGGCTGCATTCTTTCTGGCTCTTACCGGATCCCAATTTCCTGAGTTCTTTAAAGCAGAAATTACTTCGGAAGATTTATTTACAATTTGCCATGTATGGTTATGATCTTTTTTGATGAAGTTGTTTGCAAGCATTACCGAGAAAAACTCCAGTAACTTATCGTAATAGCCGTTAATGTTTATAATAATGATGGGAACAGATATTAGTCCCAGTTGTTTCAGGGTAATGGCCTCAGTAAGTTCTTCCAGCGTACCATATCCGCCCGGTAAGGCAATGATGGCATCGGTTTCCATCATAATTATCTTTTTGCGTTCCTGCATGGTATCCACTGCCACCAAATCACTGACTCCCTGATGTGCCCAGCCTTCATTTATCATAAATTTTGGAATAACACCTCTGATTTTACCGTTCAACTCAAGGACGGTATCTGCCAGTTTTCCCATCAGTCCGATGGGCCCGCCTCCATACTGAATCAAAATGTCTTCCTTTACCAGAATCTGTGCCAGGGCTTTGGTTTCTTCCACAAACTCACCCCCGGCAAGGCTGCTGGATGCACAAAATATGGTAGCACTGGAAATATTCATGTTGTAGACTATTTAGTTTATCTATAAACTCGGTGTCTGGTTCAGAAAGTTAGCTATCAAGGCTTGTGAAGTCAAAAAAAGCGGAGTTTACTGGTGTAATCGAGTATTTTTTTGACAAATATAACGCAGATAGCGGACTTTATGGACAGACAATTTAAAAAATATAAGCCAGACCAAAAAAGGCATAGTTTAAACCATGCCTTTTTGATTACATGCTTGTATAAAATTTACAATAATGGTTCAAGTTTTGACAGAAAATGTCCTTTGGGAACAGCACCGACCTGTTTGTCAACTGCTTCTCCGTTTTTAAAATAGAGGACTGTCGGGATATTTCGTATTCCGTACTTCCTTGTAACATTCGGATTGCTGTCAACATCCAGTTTTGCAACAACCACTTTCCCTTCATAATCTTCTGCAAGTTCTGAAAGAATAGGTCCAACCATCCGGCACGGGCCACACCATTCAGCCCAGAAATCAACAATTACAGGTTTGTCAGATTTTATTACCAACTCTTCAAAATTGGTATCAGTAGCTTCTACAGTCATAAATGATATTTTTAAAAATTATTAATAATTATATGCGTCCCGTTTTTGGTTAAACTATTATCTTACAGTTATGTCAATTCCTGGCTGATGATCAATAAAGCCAAGTAATTCATCCGAGATCTTTATCCTTTTTGTCCGGGAAAACATGTTCACGCTCACTTTATCAACGGGGTCAAAGATATTAATTTTGAATAAAACATTTCCTTTCACGGAAGAAACTTTTTGAATTTCCTCTACAAAATCCGAGGTAATTGTCGAAACCGGTACATTGAGTGTAACTGCTTTAATAAGCTCGTTTCTGACTTCCGATAAGAGGTGCATGCTTTTAACTTTAAACTCAAAAACATTTTCTTTATAATAAGAAGCCTGGGCACTGCCTTTAATAAGTAAAGACAATCCTTCTTTAAAAAACTTGCCATAATTCAGATAGTCATGGCCAAAAAGTGCAATTCTGAAAGCCGCATTATAATCCTGTATAGTTAGGAACCCATATGGCTTACCATTTTTGGAGGTGCCGGTTTTAAAATCAGATACAATACCGGCGAAAGACAGCTTTTTGCCTTTCAGGGTGTTCATATCTGTCAGTCCATCCAGGCTTATATTTGTAAAAGAGCTAATCTCAAATTTATAATCGTCCAATGGGTGAGCAGATAAATATATTCCAATAAGGTCTTTTTCTTTTTTTAGTTTTTCTATTTTAGACCAGGTCAGGGGCACAGGGAGGGCTGGTTTTACAATTTCAAAGCTGGCCGATTCACCAAATAAAGATTGCTGGGTGGTGTTTTTCTCTAGCTTGAACCGGTTCCCATACTTAATGATTTCCTCCACAAAAGTTGATCCCTTACCGTTTTCGGCAAGAAAATGCTCCCTTCTTACATCCGGCAAATTGTCAAAGGCTCCTGCAATTGCCAGGGCTTCCAGGTTTTTCTTATTCACAACAGAAAGGTCAATTCTCTCCACAAAATCATAAATACTTGTGAAAAGACCGTTTTTCTTTCTTTCGTCTTTAATAAGCTCAGCTGCATGATGACCCACACCCTTTATGGCTCCAAGGCCAAAGCGGATATCCCCTTTATTATTAACGGTGAATTTAATATTGCTTTCATTTACATCCGGACTTAATACAGAGATTCCCATCCTTTTTGCTTCATCCATATAGATGGTGATCTTTTTGAGGTCATTGATTTCCCTGCTGAGAACGGCAGCCATATATTCGGCAGGAAAGTGGGCTTTCAGATAAGCCGTTCGGTAAGCCAGGTATGCGTAACAGGTGGAGTGTGATTTGTTGAAAGCATATTGTGCAAAAGCTTCCCAGTCATGCCATACTTTTTCAGCTGTTTTTTTATCAATATTGTTTTTCTCACAACCTTCCAGGAAACGTTTGTTGAGCTTGTCCATTTCCTTTTTTTTCTTCTTTCCCATAGCTTTCCTGAGGGAATCAGCTTCGCCCCGGGTAAATCCGGCCATGGCCTGCGAAAGTTGCATGACCTGTTCCTGATAAACCGTAATTCCGTAGGTGTCTTTCAGGTATTTCTCCATTAATGGCAGGTTGTACTGTATTTTGGAACGGCCGTGTTTTCGGTTGATGAATTCAGGAATATACTCCATTGGGCCGGGGCGATAAAGTGCATTCATGGCAATCAGATCTTCAAAACGGTTGGGTTTTAATTCCCTCAGGTGCTTTTTCATCCCGTCCGATTCAAACTGGAAAAGCCCTGTAGTTTCTCCCCGGCTGAATAATTCAAAAGTTTCTTTATCATCCAATGGTATTTCATCCATTTTAAGATCGATGCCTCTTGACTCCCGGACATTTTCTACAGCATCCCTGATTTTGGAAAGTGTTTTCAGCCCCAGAAAGTCCATTTTTAACATACCCACACTTTCCACCCAGTCTCCGTCAAATTGAGTTACAAAAAGATCGGAATCCTTTGAAGTGCAGAGGGGGATATGATTTACCAGATCAGATTTTCCGATAATGATACCACAGGCGTGAAGCCCGGTATGCCGTTTGGAGCCTTCAAGAATCTGAGCATATTTCAGGGTTTGGGAAACAAGCGGGTTTTCCGAGTCTTTAGCCTCACGTAGTTCTTTTACTTCTTTATAGGCCTGTTCCAGTGTTATTTTTGGCCTTTCCGGTACCAGTTTGGCCAGTCTGTCTGCCTCGGAAAGAGGCAGTTTTTGTACCCTGGCAATATCCCGGATGGCCATTTTAGCTGCCATGGTGCCAAAAGTTATGATGTGGGCTACTTTTTCTTTCCCATATCTTTTTACCACCCATTTAAGTACATCATCTCTTCCGTCCTCATCAAAATCAATGTCAATATCCGGCATACTGATCCTGTCAGGATTTAAAAATCTCTCAAAAAGGAGGCCATATTTCAGCGGATCGATGTCTGTAATTTTTAGAGAATAAGCCACTACTGAACCTGCCGCAGATCCGCGACCAGGACCCACAGAAACGCCCATTTCCCTTGCGGCATTCAAGACCTCCTGTACAATGAGAAAATACCCGGGGAATCCCATTTTTTGAATAACGGATAGTTCAAAATCAATTCTTTCACGGATATCATTGGTAATTTCAGGGTATCTCTTTTTCGCCCCTTCATAACTCAGGTGGCGTAAGTAGTCATCTGCATCCTTAAACCCTTCCGGTATGGGAAAGTCCGGCATGATGGGCCGCTGGTCCAGTTCGTAATCTTCAATTTTCTCAGCAACTTCCATGGTATTTTCCAGCGCTTCGGGGATGTCCGGAAAAAGTGCATACATCTCATCCCGTGTTTTAAACCACTCCTGTTTGGTGTACCTCAACCGATTCGGATCGTCAAGGTCTTTTCCAGTGTTCAGGCAAATAAGCCGGTCATGAGCTTCCGCATCTTCTTCATTGATGAAATGAACATCATTTGTTGCAATGAGTTTAATCTGGTATTTTTTTGCAAATTCAATCAGTTTTGCATTGACAATCCGTTGTTTGGCAAAAGTATCCCTGTCCATTTCAGGATCACCGGATTTATGTCTTTGGAGTTCAAGGTAGTAATCTTCTCCAAAAAGTTCTTTGAACCAGATTATGGTTTTTTCAGCTTCCTCTTCATTGCCATGAATGATAGCCTGAGGAACTTCACCTCCCAGACAGGCAGTAGATGCAATAATCCCTTCATGATACTTTTCCAGAATCTCTTTGTCTATCCGGGGTTTATAATAGAAGCCTTCTGTCCAGGCAGTTGTAATCAACTTCGACAGATTTTTATATCCCTGCTTGTTTTTTGCCAGCAATATCAGGTGGTTGCCCCCCCGGTCTGTTTTATCCGTCCTGTCTTTCAAACTGTTTTTTGCCACATAAACTTCACAGCCCAGAATAGGTTTAATATCATTCGCCATAGCAACATTATAAAAATGTTTTGCCCCGAACAGATTTCCATGATCCGTAATTGCAACCGCTGTCATTCCGTCTTCCCTGGCCTTTTTTATTATAAGCTCAACTTTTGAAGCTCCGTCAAGAATAGAGTACTGCGTATGGACATGTAAATGTGTAAATGGCTTCATTAATATAATGTATTGAAAATGTTATGTTTAAGGAATCCGTAAAGTTTTGGATACCGGGCCTGTAAAGTTATAGAAAACTGTGGCATGAAAATAGCCTGTTGATAAGTTCTGAATAATTTAAGAACGACTTAAATGAAGGTTTTTTCCAATAAGCAAAAATTACCAAAAACATTTTTTTAACAACAATTAAATAGTATCTTTGCGCCCGTTAAAATTATAGGATTATTAACTAAAAGCGTAAAAATGCCAGCAAAAATCAGATTAACAAGACATGGTAGAAAGAAAAAACCTTTTTATCATATTGTGATAGCTGATAGCAGGGCGCCACGGGATGGCAAATTTATTGAAAGGATTGGGATTTATAATCCGAATACAAATCCTGCCACTATTGAGTTGAATTTTGATAGTGCTTTAGATTGGCTTCAAAAAGGCGCACAACCTACAGATACCTGTAGAGCTATCCTGTCGTACAAAGGAGTTTTATACAAAAATCATCTCTTAAATGGAGTGAAAAAAGGAGCCTTTTCAGAAGATGAAGCTGAAAAAAGGTTTCAGACATGGCTTACAGCCAAGGAACAGAAGATTCAGGCTAAAAGAGACAGCCTGAGTAATGCCGCAAGGGAAGCAGCGAAGGAGAAATTTGAAGCTGAAACCAAAGTAAACGAGGCAAGAGCTGAAGAAATTGCCAAAAGACAGTCAAAACTGGCTGAAGAATTAGCAGCATCAGAAGCTAAGGCAAAAGGAGAAACTGTTCCTGAAGAAACTGTTGAACAACCGGTTGCTGAGGAGCAGGCTCCCGCACCGGAAGAGACCTCTGAAAAAGAAGAAAAAACAGAGACTCCTGCGGAAGAAAAATAGAATCGTACTCTATATATCTGATCTTTTATGACCCTGAAGAGAGAGAAAGTCGATCTTTTGGGAGTTTTGATAAAAACCCATGGTTTTAAGGGTGAACTTGTTTTGAAAGCAGGATTACCTCTGAAAGACAGATATGAAAATATGGAATCAGTATTTCTGTTAATCAACGGGATACTGGTTCCTTTTTTTTTGGAAGAATTTGAGATAAGTACAGAAAAATCTGCCATTCTGAAATTTGAAGATGTGAATACAAAGGATGAAGCGGAAAAGCTGAGGAGTAAAAGTGTATTTATCCAAAAAACAATTTCAGAATCCAATTCCAATCCCGATCGTATTCAGGATTTCGCAGGTTTTGAATTACGGAATGAAAACGGCCAAAATTCAGGGATTATTCTGGATCTTGTTGAAATTGCCGGAAATCCACTTCTTGTGATTGACGTAAAAGGAGTTGAAGTCTTGGTTCCTGCAAATGAAGAATTATGGATTGAAGTAAATCCTGAAGAAAAATATATTTGTCTAAGGATACCGGATGGGTTGATAACACAGGAATAGTTTTTGTTTATTTTTCTCTGCAGATAATCACAATGGTATGCAACATTGTGTGAATGTTAACGTCTTTCAAAATATAACCATTATTATTTATTATTATGAGAAAAAAATCAATTGGGATCGTCCTTGTATTTTTTATCCTGGCATCGGGTAGTGTGAATGTTTTTGGGGCCGGCCAAAACAAGGAAACACGAAATGTGAATGCTTTTAGCGAGCTTGGGTTATCCGTATTGGCTGATGTCTACATAAGCCAGGGGAATAAAACAGAAATTACAATCGAGGGAGATGCAAATGCAATAGAACATATTGAAACAAAGGTTTCCGGAGATAAGCTAAAAATTAAATACGATTCCTGGAAAACTTTCGGGTATAAACGGGTGAAAATTTATATCAGCTCTCCAAATTGGAATGGCATTTATTTGTCAGGTTCGGGAAATATCCGCAATAAAACGGCAATGGAAAGCAAAGAGCTGGATATTTCCGTCAGCGGAAGTGGGAATGTCTCCATGGATCAGTTGTCAGTTGAACAATTTGAAATCAGGATTTCCGGATCAGGCGATATTAACCTTAGAAGTAGTAAAAAAGGGGATTCCATGAATATTGCAATAAGTGGGAGTGGAGATATAGATGCAACCGGCGTTCCGGTTGACAAGGCCGAAGTTAGAATCAGTGGTTCAGGAAGAGCAAAACTGTTTGTTGAAAGTGAGCTTGATGCAAGTATTTCGGGAAGCGGGAGTGTGTACTACAAAGGAAATGCCATTATTGATGCCCGGACCAGCGGATCCGGGAAGGTAAAAAAACTGAAATAAAATATTTATTTTCTGATAATTTCTATTTCATTGTGGGGTCCGAGCCTGATAATGGAGGAAGGGATTTTTGGTGCGTTGCTTTCCCCCAAACCGGGATCAATAATATAATCCACACCTTTTTTGACGGCTTCTTCTATATTACTAAAAGTTTGCGGATGCGGATGCCCTGAAATATTTGCAGATGTTGAAACTATGGGCTTTTGAAACCGGCTGATCAATTCCTGACAAAAAGGTGTTTTGCATATCCTTATTCCGATTGAGCTGCCGGGGCCGATCAGATTTGGAGCCAGGTGGACCGCACCGGAGAAGATGATAGTGAGTGGTTTTTCTGACAGTTGAATCAAATCCCAGGCCATTGAAGGTAATTCTATAATATAATTTTCAAGCATTTCCATGCTGTCAACCAGTACCAGCATTGATTTGCTGTCTTCCCGTTGCTTGAGATGATAAACTTTTTTAACTGCCTCAGGGTTTGTGGCATCACAGCCAATTCCCCAGATGGTATCCGTCGGGTAAAGAATCAGGTTTCCTTCTTTCAGGACTTTTAAGGCTGCATCAACTTCTTTCAGCATTTTATTTTTGATTTTTTCGTAACATCCAGAGCTTGATGTAACGCATGCTTACAGCATATGCTGAAACAACTGAAATTACAAATCCCGGAAACCCGTCAAGAAAACCGGTGTGAATAAAATAATGTTTGACAAACCGGTAAAACGGCTTTATTAGAAGATGGTATAAAGTAATTTTTCCAACCTTCGGATCATAATCGAGTGCCTGGAGCGTTGCATACCGGTTCAGTTTTTCAATATACGCATCAAGAGTTGTATAGGTATTGTGGTACAATTTATTTTCCAGGAATCCCACTTTCCCATCGGCAATCAACTCTTCATGAACATATTTATTGTTATACCTTGATTGATCCCTTTGAAATAAGCGGATAACTTTGTCATTACGCCATCCACTATGCCTGATCAGCCTTCCCATAAAGTAAAACGTCCGGTAAATCCAGAATCCTGATTCATCCGGATCTTTATTCAGGACCTCAATAATTTCTTTTTTTAACTCAGGGGTGACTCGTTCATCCGCATCCAGGATTAGTACCCACTTATTTTTGGCCTGTGGAATAATCCAGTTTTTCTGGGCTGATCCGGAAATGTACTCATGCTGAAGAAAAGTAACATCGAATTTCTTAGCAATTTCCGGAGTTTTGTCGGTACTGAATGAATCTACAACAATAATCTCTTCTGCAAAAAGGACAGAGCGAATTGTTTCCTCAATGTTTCTTTCCTCATTATAAGTGGTGATTATGGCTGTTAGATTTATCGTATCCATCTATTCCGGTTGGTTATTTTAAGGGTACAAAAAGGGTTTGGCTTTCTTATCATCTGCCTATTTAATAATTAACTGATGAAAAGTGATTTTATTTTATAGAAAGGAAAGAATTTACTGCACTACTTTTTAAAAGAGCAAAAAAATTAAGAAATTAAGCACCAATTGTAATCAGACACTTACATTATAGTCTCTTAAAGCTTCATTTAGTGACGTTTTAAGATCCGTTGATGCCTTTCTCTTGCCAATGATAAGTGCACAGGGAACCTGAAATTCGCCTGCGTTGAATTTTTTTGTAAAAGATCCGGGAATTACAACCGACCTTTCAGGTACAAAACTCTTGTATTCAACCGGCTCATTTCCGGAAACATCAATGATCTTTGTTGATTTTGTGATAACAACATTGGCCCCAAGTACGGCTTCCCTGGTAACTCTTACACCTTCGACTATGATGCACCTTGACCCTATAAAACAATTGTCTTCAATAATTACCGGTGCCGCCTGTACGGGTTCCAGCACGCCTCCGATTCCGACACCGCCACTTAAATGAACATTTTTCCCGATTTGTGCGCAGGATCCTACCGTTGCCCAGGTATCTACCATGGTTCTTTCATCCACATAAGCTCCGATGTTTACATATGATGGCATCATTACCACACCGGGGGCCAGATAGCTCCCATAACGGGCATGAGCCAGCGGCACCACCCTCACCCCTTTTTCTTTAAAACCTGTTTTTAATTTGATTTTATCATGAAATTCCAGTGGTCCGACTTCAAAAACCTTTGTCTCCAGAATAGGAAAGTACATCAGAACGGCTTTTTTTATCCATTCGTTCAGAATCCATTTTTCTCCTTCTTTCTGGCAAACTCTTACTTCTCCCTTGTCCAGTAATTCAATAACCTCCTTTATGGTGTCAATAACTTTCTTGTCCTTAAGTAATGCTTTGTTTTCCCAGGCTTTTTCAATAATTTTTTGTAGCTGCTGACTCATTTGAAAATATTTTTATTTTTAACTTTTAAGCAAACACTGGCAAATAAAAAACTATTTTTTTACTTACACAAAGTTATTTGATTGAATTTGCTGCGATTATCATTTTTATAATGCTTGATCAATGAATGATTATTATCTTTAGGCATTCATTAAAAAATATGGTTATGTTAAACAAAGTTTTTCATTTGGTTTATGGTATTATGTTTTTAATACCTGGTTTGTCGATTCAGGCACAATCTGATTTTAAGTATCAGATACCACCTGATGAGATGGTTGCTATTGTTGATGCCCCGGTTACCCCAAGAGTAATTTTGTCCCCCGGAGCTGACAGGCTGGCTGTATTGTCCCGGCCGGGTAATCCTTCCATTGCTGATTTATCAGCTCTTGAATACAGGATTGCCGGACTCCGGATAGATCCGGTTACCAATGGACCGAGTCGGTTGTCTTATATGACCGGAGTACGAATAAAAAGTATTAAAGACGGTACAGAAAAAGAAGTAAAAGGACTTCCGGGAAATCTGAAGATCACTGAAGTTCAATGGTCTCCTGACGGAAGTTTCCTTGCCTTTGTGAATACTGAATCAACGGGCAGATCACTATGGTTGGTGGATGTGGCAACGCTGAATGCTAAAAAGATTACAGAACCTGTTTTAAATGGAGTTTTCAGGGGAGGTTCCTTTATCTGGATGCCTGACAGCAAGTCTTTGATATTTAAAGCTGTAATAAAAAGCAGAGGTGAAATTCCTCAAAAACCGGAGGTGCCTGTTGGCCCGGTGGTGCAGGAGACAAAGGGCAGTTTGGCAGCAGTAAGAACCTATCAGGATCTTCTGAATACGCCTTACGACGAAAAACTTTTCACCTATCTGAGTTCTTCTCAATTGTTTCTTGTGGATTTAAACGGGAAAACCCGGAAATTGGGCAGTCCGGGTGTTATTACTTCTGTAAACCCCGCACCCGGTGGCAGTTTTATTTTGGTACAAACCATCCACGCACCGTATTCTTATCTTGTTCCCTATTATCGTTTTCCGTTTACCGTTGAGGTTTGGGATAAAGAGGGAAATCAGGTGAAACTTCTTGCAGATATTCCTCTGGCAGAGGAGATCCCAAAAGGATTTGATGCTGTTCGTACCGGACCGCGATACTTCTCCTGGAAATCTGATTCTCCGGCTACGGTTTATTGGGTGGAGGCTCTTGATGATGGAAATCCTAAAAAGAAAGCTGAACTCAGAGATCAGGTATTTTTTCTGCAGGCTCCTTTCAGTGGAGACCCTTCAAAAAGTGTAGCCACTCAATTACGCTTCAGGGGGATCACCTGGGGAAAAAAAGACCTGGCTGTTCTGCATGAATACTGGAGAAAAACAAGGAAAAGTAAAGTCAGCTTTTTTGATCCGGAAAATCCACAAACCAGTCTGAAAACCATTTTTGAACTTTCTTCCGAAGACAGATACAATGATCCCGGTAATTTTGTCACTTCAGAAAATTCTTCAGGGAAAAGTGTGCTGCTGTTTGGGAAAAAGAAAAAAAGTTTGTATTTGTTTGGTAGCGGCGCTTCCCCCGATGGGAACAGGCCTTTTGTGGATAGTTATAATATTGCTTCGGGTGAAACAAAACGCCTTTGGAGGTCTGAAGCACCTTATTATGAAAGCCCGTATGGTTTTCTGGACGAGAGTAAGGGGCTGCTGATTACTTCCCGTCAGTCGGTTGCCGAGCCACCGAATTATTTTATTCGTGCACTAAAATCCGGGAAGTTAACTCAGTTAACCAGTTTCCCTCATCCTTATCCACAATTTAAGGATGTTCATAAGGAGGTGGTTACCTATAAAAGAGCCGATGGAGTACAGCTTAGTTTTGACTTATATCTGCCGATTGGATATAAAAAAGAAGATGGCCCCCTGCCAACATTTCTCTGGGCTTATCCTCGTGAATATAAAAGCGCATCAGCAGCAGGCCAAATGAGTGGATCACCCTATACTTTTGTAAGAATTAGCCCTTTATCCGCATTAGTAATGGTAACCCGGGGATATGCTGTTTTGAATAATGCAGCGTTTCCGATTATTGGTGAGGGAGACAGTGAACCAAATGATTCATTTGTGAAACAGCTGGTGGCAAATGCGGAAGCAGCCATTAATAAAGCTGTGGAAATGGGTGTAACCGACAGAGAAAGGGTAGCCGTCGGGGGGCATTCTTATGGTGCATTCATGACCGCTAATTTGCTGGCCCATTCTGAATTGTTTGCTGCAGGGATTGCCCGAAGTGGAGCCTATAACAGAACACTTACACCTTTTGGCTTTCAGGCAGAACCCAGAACTTACTGGGAAGCACCTGAGATTTATTATGCCATGTCTCCTTTCATGCATGCCGATGAAGTGAAAACCCCGATTCTGTTAATACATGGTATGGCCGATAATAATTCCGGAACATTCCCTATTCAAAGTGAAAGGTTTTACAGTGCCCTGAAAGGGAACGGAGCTACTGCAAGACTGGTAATGCTTCCGAAAGAAAGCCATGGGTACAGGGCAAGAGAATCTGTTTTACATATGCTTTGGGAAATGAACAACTGGCTTGAAAAATATGTAAAAAGCAAATAGGTGAAATATTTTGTTTATAATTGAGTTTTAAAGAAAAAAGAAACCATTTTTGTATTAAATTCTGAATATTTGAACAGGTTTTTCACCATATATTTGTTGATGGCTCTGATGGCTTTTAGTTCTGCAGTAGCTCAGGTTCCAACAGATTCGCTGGTTACCATAAGCGGGCAGTTAAAAGACCTTGATGAAATGCCTGTTCCATACGCACATATTATTAACCAGGGCTTAGGATTGGGAACCACATCTGACAGCCTGGGCTTTTTCAGGATTTACATGCGGTTTGGTGATTCTTTACATATTTCAGCCATTGGGTTTAATGATAAGTATTTTCAATTACCCAAATTCTGGTTTTCAAACCATTTTTCAGGTATTATACATCTTCGTTATAAGATTTATGAAATTAAAGAAGTGTCTATTCAAAGCTGGGGAACTTATGCACAGTTTAAACAGAAAGTATTGAACACAAAGATTCCCCCTCCCCCTGCCGAAGAGGCAAGGATTTACCTTCAGCGTATTGCCAGGGAAGAAGCGATTAAATACGACAAGGTACGGGTTGGTTTCAGTTTTCATATGAGGTCTCCTGAAGAAAGAAGTCTGAAAAAACTTAAGGATAAGATGGAGGAAGAAAGGAAAAGAAGTATTATCGTTAAGAAATTTAATGAGAACAATGTAGGTCAGCTTACCGGACTAAAAGGGGATGAATTAAGGGGTTTTATGAATTATTGCAGGTTCCCTGAGGATTTCTTACTTTATTCCTCGGAATATGAAATACTGGAAGCGGTAAAAAGGATTTATCATAAATATTACCGGGACCTGGATCTCAGATAAACAAAAAAATATTTTCCGGAGTTTGTAATTTTACCGGACAGAAATCATGAAATTACCTGAATTTAAAGATATTGAAAATGCCCATGCGCGGATCAGATCATACGTGCATCGTACCCCTGTTCTGAGTTCTTTAGCTATTAATTCCCTGGCAGGTGCCGAACTGTATTTTAAATGTGAAAATTTTCAGAAAGTAGGGGCTTTTAAATTCAGAGGTGCCACAAACGCAGTCCTGTTAATGAATAAGGAGGAGTTGCAGCATGGGGTAGCAACCCATTCCTCAGGAAATCATGCGGCTGCTCTGGCTTTGGCCGCCAGGAATCTGGGTGTTCCGGCGTATATTGTTATGCCTGAAAATGCCCCTGAGGTAAAAATAAAGGCAGTCCGGTCCTATGGCGGTAAAATTACTTTTTGTAAACCCGATTTAAAAGCCAGAGAAACGGGTTTGAAAGATGTCATTGAACGTACAGGTGCTGGTTTTATTCATCCCTACGATAATTTTAACGTTATTAGCGGACAAGGAACTGCTGCGAAAGAGTTGCTGGAGGATATGTCTGCTCCGGATATTATTATGGCTCCTGTGGGGGGGGGAGGATTAATGAGCGGCACATCAGTTGCAGCCGGAGGAATGAATAAAAATATCAGAATAATTGGTGCGGAACCTGAAAATGCAGATGATGCTTTTCGTTCATTTCAGAAAGGCTACCTGATCCCTTCTGTAAATCCCTCTACTGTGGCAGATGGTCTCCTTACCTCTTTAAGTCTTCTGACTTTTGAAATTATCAAAACTAATGTGAATGATATTTATACTGCCTCGGAGGAATTTATTATAAAAGCAATGCGAATGATATGGGAGCGGATGAAAATTGTGGTGGAACCTTCTTCTGCCGTTCCTCTTGCGGTAATATTGCAACACAAAGAACAATTTAAAGGGAAAAGAATTGGAATAATTCTGTCAGGGGGGAACGTGGAGCTTGATCAGCTGCCAAAACTGCTTTCACTTTCCAAAGGAGGAAGTCAGACATAATTTAAGTATTGTTATGTTGGATGAATGGAGTTTGAAGAAAGCTATGATTTCTTTTTTTTGTTTCCACTCATCTTAAAAAGGATTTCTTTTTCTTTTTTAGACAGGCTGTTATAGCCACCTTTGGAAATTTTTTCAAGGATTTCATCAATTTGCCCCTGTTGGTCGGCTTTGTATTTATTGTATTCAATATCATCTGCAGGGGGTTTTCTGTATTTTACTTTTAGATTTGGTTTGGGTCTGAATATACTAAACAGGCCGTCCATTAGCCGGTCAAACCATTTACCGATATCCTTTCCTTTTTTGTATTGGAGTACATAAATAAACCCAAAAAATGCACCTCCCAAGTGGGCAATTTTTCCACCGGTATTGGTGGCAAAATCCAGGAAAGATGTAAAAAAGAGCGCCCCGATTGCAATGTATTTTATCTTAACCGGACCAATTAGTATCAGTCGTACTACATAATTTGGAACATAAGTAGCTGTAGCAATAACAACAGACATAACCGCTGCCGAAGCTCCCAGGGCAATGGAAACATCTTTGGTTTTCTCAAAAGCAGGAAAGATGTTGAATGATACAACATACAGAAAAGCACCTGAAAGTCCTCCAAGTAAATAGATGGTGGTAAGTTTTTTCTGTTCGAAATATTCAAGAAGGATAATGCCAAACCAGTAAAGCCAGAGCATGTTAAATAAGATATGCATGAAGCCTTCATGAAGGAACATATAAGAGATTGGAGTCCAGAACTTCATGGTTAGTTGAGATAAATTTGCAGGAACTGCAAGCCATTTGATCACCTGAAATTCTCCCCCGGGATTGTTTAAAAGAAAAAAGAAGATCGTAAGGACTTTAATCAACAGAAATACACCCACATTTATATAAATGAGTTTGGTGAGTGATGTTCCTTCTTTAAACGACGCTTTGATCTCTCCTGAAATATTCATTTGACTGTTAATAAAATTGGGTTCTGTCTTTGTTCCAGAATTTAATTAAAAAATAACCAAATATCATGCCACCCAGATGTGCAAAGTGGGCTACGTTGCTACCCGGTTGTGCAAATGCAAGTACCAGCTCCACTGCCCCGTATATAATTACAAAGTATTTGGCCCTGATCGGAATGGGTGGAAAAAGAAGCATAAGTTGTGTATTGGGGAAGAGCATCCCGAAACCAAGCAGTACTCCGAAAACAGCACCTGATGCTCCTAAAACCGGCACATTCAGTAATATATTCAGCTTGCCCATTTGTGGATTGGTATAATTTTGCATTCGCTGAAGAATTTCTGCTCCGTTGTTTACAACCAATTGATATTGTTCAGGACTAATCTGGTTTTTAATTGCAGCAAGTTCAATCCAGTGAACAAAAGTATAGAAAGCAGCAGCTCCCAGGCCGGTTACAAAATAAAAAATAAAAAATCGTTTACCTCCCCATACCGATTCCAGAACCCGCCCGAACATCCATAAAGCAAACATATTGAAAAACAAGTGACCCAGACTACCATGCATAAACATATGGGTAATAAACTGAAAGGGTTGAAAATGTTCTGCCGTTGGGTAATACAGTGCCAGTATGCGAGACAGGTCAACCCCAAAAGATTTACCCATAACTATAGTAGCAAGGTAAAACAGAACGTTCAGGATAATTAGATTCTTGACCACAGGGGGCGTTGAGCCATATATTGATCTGAAATTATTCACAATTAAAAGAAAATTTTATTATAAAAATATTTGTGCAAGATAATTACAATACTTACGCCAAAGTATGAAATATTGGTAAAAAATAAAAGGAAATTTTTTGAAAAACCCCAGGAAACATTTCTGTGAAATACAAATAAGTGATTATCAATATAGTATATAGTTTTCAATTATGGAGATTATTGCATCCGTTGAGATTCAAAAGATTTTAAGCTGCGGGCTTTTTTGAATTTATTTAACCCGTTTTTTTGGACAAAATGTCAGATGGGCAGTTTATTGAAACCGTTTTTCGAATTCATCCAGCTTAATGATGGAAACTATTATTCTACCTGTGGGGGAATAATTGGGTGAGGAGCAGGCAAAAAGCTGATCAATAAAATTTCTCATTTCCTCGGGGCTGAGTTGTTTCCCATAGGGTATGGCTGCAGTTTTTGCCAGGGAAACGGCAATTTTCTCTGTCCGGTCCTGAATGATATCAGGTGCGGTGCTTTTATATTTCTCAAGAATGGAATCAATAACCTCCTGCATTCGCCCACCATCTATTTCTGGTGGATAACCGTTTATGATAACTGAACGGTTTCCAAGATCATTTATGTCAAACCCCAGGTGATTCAGGTCATCCAGTATTTCTTTCAACAATACATAATCTTCAGAGTTCAGCTCCAATGATTCAGGAAAAAGACTCTGTTGAACCGGTGCTTTTTTTGTCTTTATAAGATTCAGATAATTCTCATATAAAATCTTTTCGTGTGCTCTTTTCTGGTCAATTATCATTAGGCCCGACTTAACCGGAGTCAAAATGTATTTATTTTTAAACTGAAAAATATGAATCCCGGTTTCCTGCATGGGCAGGGTGCCCTGATCAGAAGTTTTTTGTGTTGGGGCTTGCCCGGGAAATGAATTCTCTTTCTCCAGGCCGGAATACAAACGGTCCCAGTTCTTTAAATTGCTTTTTTCCAATGGCGAATCCTGATTCTGACGAGGATAGGGCTTTGATTCATTATTGCTCTCAAAAGGATTGAATGTCGGATCATAATTGACTTTAGGAGGATCTGCTTCCTGATCTTTTCGCATCACCGGTATATCAATGGAGCCTTCTGTATTGAAATCCAGAGACGGAACAATGTTAAATTTCCCCAGCGCTTCCCTTATACTTGCATGGAGAATTTGCCAGATGGCTCTTTCATCTTCAAATTTTATTTCTGTTTTGGTAGGATGAATATTAATATCAATACTTTCCGGATTTATTTCGAAATATAAAAAATAAGAAGGAATTGTTTCGGGAGGAAGTATTTCCTTATAGGCTTCCATAATGGCTTTATGAAAATAGGGATGGCGCATAAACCGGTGGTTTACAAATAGGTATTGTTCACCGTAAGTTTTTCTTGCAAATTCGGGCTTGCCGATGTAACCTTTGATATTTACAATGGTGGTTTCTGTTTTTACCGGTATCAGGTTAGGAAGTATGCCCCTTCCGTAAATTCCTGAAATTCTTTGTGGCAGAGAGGTTACCTCAGGGAGGTTATAGATCTCTGAGTCGTTATGGTATAGTGAAAATGCGATCTTCGGCAGGGTCAGGGCAATGCGCTGAAACTCCACTATAATATGCCTTAGCTCAGTAGAATTGGTTTTCAGGAATTTCCTTCGTGCAGGAATATTAAAGAACAAATTTTTAACAATAATATTTGTGCCTGCAGGACAGGAAACGGGTTCCTGGTTTTCAACAACTGAACCTGCTATAATAATATGTGTGCCCAGATCATCCTCCTGTTTTCTGGTCTTTAATTCCACCTGCGCAACCGCTGCGATGGAGGCCAGAGCCTCTCCCCTGAATCCCATGGTGCGGATTAAAAACAAGTCTTCGGCCTTCTGTATCTTCGAAGTTGCATGTCTTTCAAAGGCCAGCCTTGCATCGGTTTCCGACATCCCGCAGCCGTTATCAATGACCTGGACCAGTGTTTTCCCTGCTTCTTTTATGATGATCTTTATCTCTGAACTTCCGGAATCGACAGAATTTTCAACCAGTTCTTTAATAAGGGAAGCCGGCCGTTGAATAACCTCTCCGGCAGCAATCTGATTCGCAACGGAATCGGGTAAAAGATGAATTATATCGGGCATAAATTATCAGTGATTGGTCATTGACCGGTAAATTTAGCAACAAAGATACATGGATTCTTAAAAACAGAAAGAAATTTAAAGTGATTTACCGGAAAAACAGAAGCCAGGCAGCAAGACTTAAAACAAGAATGATAATAAACAGGCGAAGATTGGATTGCCGGGATTGTTTCAGCCGGTTTTTACGGATGTAGTTGCCCATCTGTCCTTTTCTTATTTTTGGAACATAGGCTTTCCCGGGTTCAACTCCCATTTCCGATTCAATTTGCCTGATCCGTTGCTCCAGATCCTCTTTTTGTTCATCGTAGTACCGGGGCCTGTAGTTGAACCTTTTATGCTTATGGGTATTAAAAAATGAGGGTAAGTTTGCCATGCTGAAAAATTGCCTGTGTTTTGCAAATTTACAAAATTATTATTAAAACTGAGATTTTCTTTCTAATGTCAGAATATGTCTTTTATTACATTCATCATTAAGAATTACTCTCTTGAATCTTTTATGTTATTCGTTCCTCTACTTGTTTCTTGGATCTTGTTTCTTGGATCTTGGAAAATTCTGTACTTCAACGATCATCCTTCAACCTTTTTCTTCTTCCTCCGGATTAAGATCTGAGCCACAATATTTACAATATTTCGCATCCAGGTCATGTCCTTCTTTCAGGCACTCGGGGCAGGTTTGGGTGGTTACTGTTTTATGCTTTGTACGGGTGATCTCCGCTGTAACTATTCCCGTTGGAACCGCAATAATTGAATAACCAAGGATCATTACAATACTGGCAAAAAACTGCCCGATGTTTGTAACAGGGGCAATGTCTCCATAGCCTACGGTAGTTAGAGTAACAATGGCCCAGTAAATACTTTTCGGAATACTTGTAAAACCGTGTTCTTCACCTTCTACCAGATACATCATTGTACCGATAACAATAACAATTGTAAGTATGGTAAACAAAAATAAGGTGATTTTATGACGGCTTGCTTTCAATGCACGCATCAAATGATTGCCTTCAGATGTGTACCGGGTTAATTTGAATAACCGGAATATTCGTAATAACCGAAGTGCCCTGATAATAAGCATCCCGTGTGCTCCGGCAAAAAAGATTTCCAGAAAGCTCGGAAGGATCGCCATAAAGTCAATGATGCCGTAAAAACTAAAAATATACTTAAAAGGATGCCGGACGATCCATATCCGTAAAAAATATTCAAGGGTAAAGAAAAACGTAACAATCCATTCAATAATAATTAATGCTTTCCCATATTTGGTAAAGATGGATGAAACACTTTCAAGCATTACAGCTAATATGCTGATTATGATAAGTATAAGCAGGAAGACGTCAAATGCTTTTCCGGCCTTTGTATCAGCTTCAAATATTATTTCATATAACTTGTGTTTTACTTTGTAGGTCATTTCCTTTGGGTTTTTGACAGCATTAAAGATAAAAATTATTATAGAATAAACAGAGGATGCAATAGATTTGAAACTTCTTTACTTTTTTTGAGTATTAAAATAGAAGAGTGTGCGGGTAGATACAATTTTTTGAATTGTTTATCCATTCCCGAATGATCTCAGGGCTTCGTAATGTATTTAATATTTTGACGCTATTACAATATGCTTGTAAAGACTTTTGGTAGTGCTGTTTATGGAATAAAGGCAACTACCGTAACGGTAGAAGTAAATGTTTCGAGAGGAATCCGTTTTCTACTGGTTGGATTACCCGATAATGCGGTAAAGGAGAGTCAGCACCGGATGGTTTCTGCTTTTGGTAACCTGGATTATAAATGGCCGGGTAAGCAGATAGTGATAAATATGGCCCCGGCAGATATTAAAAAGGAAGGTTCTGCTTATGATCTTACTATTGCGGTTGGAATACTTGCTGCCTCTGAGCAGTTGACTCCTGATGTACTGGAAGATTATCTGATCATGGGGGAATTGTCTCTTGATGGTGGCTTGCAACCCATAAAAGGAGCACTGCCCATTGCACTTCAGGCAAAAGCTGAGGGATTCAAAGGATTTATTCTTCCGGAAAAGAATGCTGCCGAGGCTGCTGTAGTGGAAGGACTGGAAGTATATGGAGCACACAACCTGAGGGAGGTTGTGGAGTTTTTAGACGGCAACAGGCAGATGGAAAGAAAAGTGGTTGACCTGAAGGCTATGTTTGAAGCAAATGTGGATAATTATCTGTTTGATTTTGAAGATGTAAAAGGACAGGAAACCGTTAAGCGGGCGTTGGAAATTGCTGCAGCAGGCGGACATAATGCAATAATGATAGGTCCTCCCGGAGCTGGTAAAACAATGTTAGCGAAGCGATTACCAACCATCATGCCCACTTTGAGCCTGGATGAGGCACTGGAAACTACAAAAATCCATTCCGTTGCCGGAAAAATAGAAAAGGAAGATTCTTTGATCACCAGAAGGCCCTTCCGTTCACCACATCACACGATTTCTGATGTTGCCCTGGTTGGTGGGGGTGCCTGGCCACAGCCGGGAGAAATTTCCCTGGCACACAACGGTGTTTTGTTTCTGGATGAATTACCGGAATTTAAAAGAACCGTTCTCGAAGTAATGCGTCAACCTCTGGAAGACCGGGTTATCACGATTTCCAGGGCAAGGTTTACAGTGGAATATCCGGCAAGTTTTATGATGATTGCTTCCATGAACCCCTGTCCCTGTGGCTATTATAACCATCCCGAGAAGGAATGTGTCTGTTCTCCGGGCATTGTACAGAAATATCTAAATAAAATTTCCGGTCCTTTACTTGACCGAATTGATATTCATATTGAAGTGATCCCGGTTCCTTTTGAGAAACTGGCTGAAGCCCGGAAAGCGGAAAGCAGTAGCATTATCAGGGAAAGGGTTATAAATGCAAGAAAAATTCAGGAAGAAAGGTTTCAGGATAATCCCGGCCTGTTCAGCAATGCCCAGATGTCATCCAAAATGCTGGGTAGATATTGTGCGCTGGAAAAGGAAGGGCTGGAGATGCTAAAAATTGCCATGAACAAACTGGGGCTCTCTGCCCGAGCTTACGATCGCATCTTGAAAGTTTCGCGAACTATTGCCGACCTGGAAGCCAGCGAACACATTCAGAACCACCATCTTGCAGAGGCCATCAATTACCGCAGCCTTGACCGGGAAAACTGGGCGGGCTAAGGAACAAACTTTAAAATATCGAATTGTTGCTGAGGATTTGTCACATAGTGTTCCCTTAGGGGCAATCCGTGCCATTTATAACTTTAGTTGTTATTTACTGGAACCAGCCTGCCCGCAAAATTGCAGACCACCCCGTTATGACGTGATTTGCCTGGTTTTTCGTGTAGTACCCTGAGTTTGTCCCCCAAGGGAATCCCTGTGGGAGAAGGGTACTAAGACTACCCGTATATTACCAATAGCTTTGGGAATTTTTACATGTAAAATGAAAAAACTTGCTGTATTCAGCTCTGAAAAGGGCACTATATTTAAGCCTGGGGTGAAACCCCGGGTATTGGAAAATAATGTAATCCCGGCGCTCTGAAATGCATTGCAAAAAGTCAATGTCGGATAGCGCCGGGATGATATGAGATTCTTCAATCCATGCCATCAAGGTGGTTATTGTATGCTTACAACCACAGAGTGGTTGAATGTCAGAAACCCCGGGTTTCAACCCGGGGACTAGGGGAGCAGGATAAAAAGGTTTTGGCGGGGATTTTGCCAAAAGGGGGCACTGTGTGATGTAATGCAAAATCCATGTCAAAACCGGAAACCTACCGGAATGACGGAGAATCCACTGCCACATGAAAGGATTTGTGCTGCAGTGGGGATGCATCGTGTCACATTCTCATAGAAGGAGAAACTTTATAAAGAGTTATCTGCAATAGTAAAGTCTTCCGGTTTAGCCAGGCGTTTTCAATTCCGGCCTTGTTTAACTATATTTTTCTGTAAGGCCTGACAGAACGCCGGGTTCTTTTTACGGTTTATTAACCCCGGGTTGAAACCCGGGGCTATGATATTCCGCTCTTTCAGAGCCTGGGGTTTGCAATTTGCTTTATGCAGCATGAGTTTATAATATTATATACAAGCATACGAGTGTGCCTTGTTTACTGAGATAAGTACCAAACTCCTATTTATTCGACATTCAGAAGTTCATTGGCCTGTAATATACATGATTTTACCACTTATTTTTTTCCCCCGCCTTCTGCAATTGGCTCGGAGAAGGTTTGTCGGATGTAATTGTTATTTAATGGTAGCACGGATTTCAAATACGCGCCATCGTTGTAAATAATACATAATATTAATTGTATGAGAAAATATATTATGTAACTTTAACCTTTAACCAATTTTAAATTATGATATTATTAGACCTAAATCCCAATCTTTCAATTATATTCTATAATTTTGTTGTATCCTTT